>NZ_JAJKGM010000008.1:0-109888 GCF_021412605.1 Clostridium celatum | reverse complement strand
GAAGAAAAGAGACAGTTGAGCGAAGCTTCGCAGATTCAAAAAATCTGCATGGGCTTCGCTATGCTCGCTTCCGCGGATGCGAAAAAGTTTCAGAGCAATGCCTGCTAACTGCAGCAGTGCAGAATATGAAGAAGATAGCAACAAGACTATCTTTGTTATTTTCATATTATATTATTAAATTTTATAATATTTTTAATATTAAATTTTATCCACAACTAATAATAGAAAAACCCTCTGTTTTTAAACAGGGGGTTTTTCAACAAACTGAAATAAAAAGTCAGCTTATTGCTGACTTTTTATTTTAATTATAATTATGAGAATAAGCTTTAAATGTTTTAAATAATAATTTTTGTTGTTTAATTTATTTTTAGAGAAAATATAAACATAAAAGCAAGTTGATTTTTTTATGGAAATTATAGTGGGGAAATAGATAAGTTTTTGTTAAATATGATAATTAAATGTAGCTATAGAGATTATTATAGGTTGAAAAGAAAGGGATTCTGGAGTATAATCTAAAAAGTATTAAAATAGAGTAACGGATGAAAGGAATGTTATATAGATGAGATTAGGGATTGTAGGACTACCAAACGTAGGGAAAAGTACATTATTTAATGCTATCACTAAAGCTGGAGCAGAATCAGCAAACTATCCATTCTGTACAATAGAACCAAACGTAGGTGTTGTTAGTGTACCAGATAAGAGATTAGATGTATTAGAAAAAATGTATGGAACAAAGAGAAAAGTATATACTGCTGTTGAGTTTTATGATATAGCAGGGTTAGTTAAAGGAGCTTCAAAAGGTGAAGGTCTTGGAAATAAATTCTTATCACACATAAGAGAAGTTGAGGCTATAGTACATGCTGTTAGATGTTTCGAAGATGAGAATGTAGTTCACGTTGAAGGATCAGTAGATCCAATTAGAGATATTGAAACTATAAACTTAGAGCTTATATTTGCAGATTTAGAAGTTTTAGAAAGAAGAATGGAAAAAGGAGTAAAACTTGCTAGATCAGGTGACAAGAAAGCTAAAGCTGAATATGAAATAATGGAAAAGGTTAAAGCACACTTAGAAGCTAACAAACCAATAAGAACTTTAGAATTAACTGAAGATGAAGAAGTTTTTGTTAAATCTTTATTTATGATTACTTCTAAACCAGTTTTATATTCTTGTAATATATCAGAAGACGATATGATGGCTGGAAATCTAGAAAATGACTATGTAAAAATGGTTAAAGAATATGCTGCAAACGAAAATTCAGGTGTAGTGGTTGTTTGTGCAAAGCTTGAAGAAGAATTATCAGGATTAGAAGATGAAGAAAAAGCAGAAATGCTTGAAGAATATGGATTAACTGAATCAGGATTAGATAAACTTATAAGAGCTTCATACAAATTACTTGGATTAATAAGTTACTTAACTGCAGGTGTTCAAGAAGTTAGAGCTTGGACAATAAAAGAAGGAACTAAAGCACCAGCCGCTGCAGGTAAAATCCATTCAGATATTGAAAGAGGATTTATTAGAGCTGAAGTTGTTGCATATGATGATTTAGTAGAATGTGGTTCAGAGGCAGCAGCTAAGGAAAAAGGTCTATACAGATTAGAAGGTAAAGAATATGTTATGAAAGATGGAGATGTTGTAAACTTCAGATTTAATGTATAATTAACTTTAAATTATATAGGGTATAATATAAAAGTAAAATCTACAAGTATCTTATTGTATTTGTAGATTTTATTTTTTTATTTGAAATTTATTATAAAATTTATAAGAGATTTATAGTAAATATTGTTGAAATTTTCTTAGAGATTTTCATTGTAAATTTTATTTAATAATATTTAAAAATAATGATAGAAAATGATATTTTTTCTGAATAATATTACATAAAAAGGAATAAGAAATGTTTGTTTGTATAGTTTTATTAAAAACTAATAAAAAGTATTGAAAATGCTAAGTTTTATAAAGAAAAATTCAAATAAAACTTGAAGGAATTTCAATTATTTTATAGAATATATAATGTAGTGGTGTAAAGTGGTTAAAAGTGGTTAAATATTACTTACTGGAGGTGCAAAATGTTTATTGGAGAATACCAACATAGTTTGGATAATAAAAATAGAATTGTTGTACCTTCAAAGCTTAGAGAAGAGCTTGGAGAAAAGTTTGTAATTACTAAAGGACTTGATGGATGTCTTTATGCTTATCCACAAAAGGAATGGATTATACTTGAAGAAAAACTTAAGAAGTTACCACTTACAAATAAAGAGGCACGAGCTTTTGTGAGATTTTTTTTCTCAGGAGCATGTGAAGTGGAAACAGATAAACAAGGAAGAGGATTAATTCCATTAAATCTAAAAGAATATGCAGGCATAGAAAAGGAAATAGTAAGTATAGGCGCATTAACCAAAGTAGAAATTTGGAGTAAAGAAAAATGGCAAGCATATAATGAATTAAACATAGATTTTAATTCGATTGCTGAAAAAATGGGCGATTTAGGAATATAAGGAGTTTTAAAATGGAATTTAATCACGTATCAGTTTTGTTAAATGAATGCTTAGAAGCATTAAACATTAAAGATGATGGTATTTATGTTGATTGTACTTTAGGTGGAGCAGGACATTCAAGTGAGATAGTTAAAAGATTATCTAGTGAAGGTAGACTTATAGGTATAGATCAAGATAAAGATGCATTAAGAGCGGCAGGAGAAAGATTACATAATTTTAAGAATGTAACTCTTGTACATAACAATTTTCATAACATAGGAGCTATTTTAGAAGAGCTTGAAATTGAAAAAGTTGATGGTATTCTAATGGATTTAGGTGTTTCTTCTTATCAATTAGATGAAGGTGAAAGAGGCTTTAGTTATATGAAAGATGCTCCTCTTGATATGAGAATGAATAGAGAAAATAATTTTTCAGCTTATGATGTAGTAAATGATTATAGCGAAGAAGAATTATATAGAATCATAAGAGATTATGGAGAAGAAAAATTTGCAAAAAGAATTGCAAAGTTTATTGTTGAGAGAAGAGAAGAAAAAGCTATTGAAACAACTTTAGAATTAGTTGAGATAATAAAAAATGCAATTCCAGCAAAAGCAAGAAGAGAGGGGCCACACCCGGCTAAAAGAACTTTCCAAGCTATTAGAATTGAGGTAAACAGTGAACTTTCAATTTTAAATAAGGCCATGGAGGATGGAGTAAATAAGCTAAACAAAGGCGGAAGAATGGCTATTATAACATTCCACTCATTAGAAGATAGAATTGTTAAAAATAAATTTAGAGATTTAGCTGTATCATGTAGATGTCCAAAAGAGTTTCCAATATGCGTATGTGGAGAAAAAGCAAAGGTAAAGGTTATAAGCAGAAAAGCAATAGAACCAAGTAAAGAAGAAGTAGAAATAAACCCAAGAAGTAGAAGTGCTAAACTAAGAGTTATAGAAAAAATATAAATATTATGAAAAATTAGTGGGGGTGTGAATAAAATGGGTGTAAGAGAATATGATTATATAAGAGGAAATACAGCTCTAGTACCAGAGAGAAAAATTAAAGAAAAAGAACGCCAAAGAGAAGAACAAAAAAGAGCAATAGAAAAGAAAAATCATTTAAAAAGAAAACAATTTATAAAGAATACTTTTAAGGTTGCAAGTTTAGCATTTATATTATCTTTTATTGTTTTACTTATAGATGGATATGTATATAAGTTACAAGAAAACTTAACTACTATAGAAGATGCTGTAAGAGAAGAGTTAGATGTAAATGAAGCATTAAAAGTAGATATGCTACAGTTTGCAGCTTTTGATGTAGTTAAAAGTGCTGCAGAAGAAATAGGAATGGTTTATCCAAAGGAAGAGAGTACTATAAGTATTGATATGTCTAAAGAATATTTTTCTCATATAAAGGAAGAAGAGAAAGGTAATAGCAGTTTATTTGGGAAATTAATAGAAATATTCAATTAATTATATAATTATAGACTCTTAATTGGCCTAAAGTATTTACCTATAAGTAAAGAGATATTGTTATTCATGATTATTTAATTAGTTGAATATTTCATGGAGGAATGAGTATGAATAAAAAGTATTTTAAAGACCGGGCATTGATTAGAAAAAGAATGACGCTTGCCTTATGGTTTATTACAGCAATATTTCTTATACTTATACTTAGGCTATCTTACATAATGATAGTTAAAAGAGAAGATTATTCATCAAGAGCAGAAGAGCAATGGACGAGTGAAGTGCGAATAGATGCACGAAGAGGAAGGATATTAGATAGAAATGGAAACGAGCTTGCAGTATCGGCTAATGTATATAGAGTAGACTTTGATTTAAATTCTATAAGACAATATTTGAAAAAGAATGATAAATCAACAAGTGATATTGCTCCATTAATTGCAGAAGCATTAGCTATGGAAAGTGACAAAGTTTTAGAAAAACTTGAAACTAAATTACCTAGTGGAGCAAATGCTGGATCGGCAACTCTAGTTAGAAGAATAGAAAAAGAAGAGGCTGATAAAGTTAAGGCATTAGAGATTTCAGGAGTTATAGTTTCACCAGATACTAAGAGATATTATCCAGAAGGTGAATTTTTATCTCATGTTTTAGGAAGTACAAATGTAGATGGACAAGGATTAACAGGAGTTGAACTTCAGTATAATGAATATTTATCAGGAGTTCCAGGCCTTAGAAGAACAGAATTAGATAGAAATAGTGAAAATTTACCATATACTATATCAGAATTTACAGCTCCTATAGAAGGTAAAGATGTTAGTTTAACAATAGATAAAAATATTCAGGCTATAGCAGAAAAGGTAGCTGAAAAAGGACTTGTAGAAAATAAAGCAGCCAGAGTATCTATATTAGTTATGAATCCTAATAATGGTGAAATTTTAGCTATGGTTAACAAGCCTGATTTTGATCCGAATAGTCCATTTGATGGATATGAAGATTTTATTGGAGAAACAGATGCAGAAAAACTTCAAAAAATGTGGAGAAATAGCTTAGTAAATGATACATTTGAACCAGGATCAATATTTAAGGTAATTACTATGTCAGCAGCTCTTGAAGAAGGACTTGTTAGTGAAACTGATACTTTTAATTGTGGAGGAAGCTTACAAGTTGGACCACATACAATAAAATGTTGGAAAACTTCAGGACATGGAGAGCAGACATTATCTGAAATTCTTCAAAACTCATGTAATGTTGGTTTTATGAAGCTTGGAGAAAAAATTGGTAAGGAGAAACTTACAGAATATATAAAGAAATTTGGCTTTGGTAAGATATCAGGAATAGACTTACCAGGAGAAGCTAAGGGAATAATTAAGTCTGCAGCTAATATAAATGAAGCGGACCTTGCAACAATATCTTTTGGACAAACTAATACAGTAAATGCAGTTCAATATATGACAGCATTTAATGCTATAGTAAATGGTGGAACTTTAATAGAACCACACATTATGAAGTCTGTAACACATGAAGATAGTCAAGGAAATCTAGTGGTAGATGAAGAATTTGAACCTACAATTACAGAAAATGTTATTTCGGCAGAAACTGCAAGTACATTGAGAGACTTTTTACAAAGAACAGTAGCACAAGGTGGTTCTAATAAGACGTATATTCAAGGATATCATATAGGTGCAAAGACTGGAACAGCACAAAAAGTAAATCCTGTTACAGGTGGATATGAAAGTGGTAAATATATTTCTTCAATGGCAGGATTTGTTATGAATGGAGAAGAAGCTCAATTTACAGTGTTTGTAACCATAGATGAACCAAGTGCTGGCGCTTATTATGCAGGTGTAGTAACAGCTCCATTAGGTAAAATTTTAATTAATGATATAATAAATTATTTAGAAACAGAGCAAGATGAGGATGTTATCTTAAAGGATATAGTAATACCAGAAGTAAGAGATATGTCAGTAGAGGATGCTAAAAATATATTAAAAGATTATAATTTGAAGTATAATATTTATGGAAATGGGTCTATAATAACAAATATGAACCCTTATCCTGGATATACAGTTAAAGAAGGCTCTACTATTAATCTTTACACAGATGAAAATGAAACTTATAATAAGAGTGTTGTTATGCCAGATTTAAGTGGATATTCAAGTGAGGCAGCTACGGAACTTTTAAAATCACTAGGTATTGATTATACTCTTCAAGGTGATGGAGTAGTTAATAAGCAAAGTATTCCTAAGGGTGAGTTAATTTCAGTTGGTACTACAGTAAAGCTTACTTTAAGTGCTGAATATGGTGATTAACAAATTTCCCTTTGTTATTTAGCATGTGGGAAACTCACATGCTAAATTTTTTGTTTATTAGTAGTATAGATATTTTAAAGGAGAGATAGATTATGAATTTAATTGAGTTATTACAAGATGTGGACTTTAATTTAGTAAAAGGAACTTTAGAAAAGGAAATAAATCATATTCAATACGATAGTAGAAAAATAACAAATGGTGATATTTTTGTATGTTTATCAGGCTTTGAAGTTGATGGTCATGATTATGCTAAGAAGGCTATAGAAGCTGGAGCCACAGTAATTATATGTGAAAAAGATTTAGATTTTGATAATATAGATGAGTCAGTAACTGTTATTAGAGTAAATGAGGGAAGAAAAACATTAGCAACTATGTCAGCTAATTTTTATGGACACCCTACTAAAAAGTTAAAGCTTATAGGGGTTACAGGAACTAATGGAAAGACTACTAGTGTATATATATTAAAATCTATATTAGAAAAAGCAGGTAAAAAAGTAGGGTTAGTTGGAACAATTGCAAATTACATAGGAAGCAAAAAAGTTAAATCAGAAATGACTACACCTGAATCGTTAGAGTTACAAAAACTATTTAGTGATATGGTAGAAGAAGGCTGTGAATATTGTGTTATGGAAGCATCTTCACATTCATTAGAGTTAAATAGAGTATATGGTTGCAATTTTGAAGTTGGAATATTTACTAATATAACAAGAGACCATATAGATTTTCATAAGACTTTTGATAATTACTATAATGCAAAGTTTAAGCTTTTTGAAAGAAGTAAAACATGTGTTATTAATGTAGATGATAATTATGGATATAGAATAATAAATGATTTAAAGGGATTAGATAAGAATGTAACTACTTATTCAATAAAAGAAGAAAGTGATTTAAGAGCCTATGACATTAAATTAGAAGAACAAGATATTATATTTAATGTAAATAATGTAGAATATAAATTTGTTCTTCCAGGAGAATATAATATTTATAATGCATTAGGTTGTATAGGAGCAGCTAAAGCTTTAGGCATTGATGATGAAAGCATAAAGAAAGGTTTATTAGATGTAGTAGTTCCAGGTAGATGTGAAAGAATTGGTCAAAAATACAATTTACCGTATGAAATAGTTATTGATTTTGCTCATACTCCAGATGGACTTAAGAATATACTTGAAACATTAAGAGGATTTACAAAGAATAGACTTATTGCTGTTTATGGTAGTGGTGGAGATAGAGATAAGGTTAAGAGAGCTGAGCTTGGAAGAATAGGTACAGAGATTGCTGATTTAGTAATAATTACATCTGATAATCCAAGAACAGAAGACCCACTTGCAATATTAAAAGAAATTGTATTTGGTACAGAAAAGACAAATTATATAGCTATTGAAGATAGAGTAGAAGCAATAAAAATGGCAATGAACATGGCAGAGCCAGGAGATGTAATTGTGTTAGCTGGTAAAGGACATGAAACATATCAAATAATGCCAGAAGGTAAAGTTCATTTTGATGAAAGAGAAGTAGTTGATGACATAATAAATGGAAGAAAGTAGTGTGATAGTTATGGAAATGTCATTTGAAGAGATAGTAAAAGCACTTGAAGGTAAGGTTATAGTAGATAATCATTATAAAAACTTTAATAAATTTTGTATTGATAATAGAAAGATAGAAAAAGATAATATATTTTTAGCAATAAAAGGTGAAAAATTTAATGCTAACAATGTTGCTATAAAAGCCTTAGAAGATGGTGCATCTATAGCCATTGTAGATGAAGTGAATTTTGATTTAAATGAGGCTGAAGGAAAAGGAATTATTATAAAGGTTGATAACACAATAAAGGCTTTATTAAGATTAGCAACTTATTATAGAAATAAATTAAATGTTAAAGTTGTTGGGGTTACAGGTTCAACAGGTAAAACATCGACAAAAGATTTAATTGCAGCACTATTAAGTAGTAAATATAAGGTATTTAAAACAAAAGGTAATTTTAATAGTGAAATAGGATTACCACTTATGATACTAGAATTAACTTCAGATATAGATGTTGCTGTATTAGAAATGGGAATGAGTGATTTAGGAGAGATAGAAGTATTAGCTAGGGTTGCAACTCCTGATATAGCAGCTATTACAAATATAGGATTATCTCATATGGAACACCTAAAAACTCAAGAAAATATATTAAAAGCTAAGATGGAGATAACAACTTGTTTTAATGAAAATAACATTCTAGTTATTAATGCAGAAGATAAGATGCTTAAAAATATTTCACAAAAAGGATATAAACTTAAAAAAATTGGATATAATCATGAATATGATGTTTACGCTTCTAATATTATATTAAGGGAAGAAGAAACAGAGTTTTTAGCTCATGTTGGTAATAAAGAGGCTGTATTTACTTTAAAAATGGCAGGAAAGCATAATGTTTTAAACACAATGATAGCTATTGAAGTAGCCAATAATCTAAATGTATCTTTAGAGGAAATGATAAAAGGCTTAGAAAATTTAGAAGCAACTTCAATGAGATTACAATTAATAAAAAAAGATGGATTTACTATTATTAATGATTGTTATAATGCTAGTCCTGATTCGATGAAATCTTCATTAGATGTACTTTCTGCCTATAAAAACAATAGAAGAATAGCAATTTTAGGAGATATGTATGAATTAGGTACAGAAGCTACTAAAGCACATATGGAAATTGGTGAATATGCAAGAGATAAAGTTGATCTTTTAATAGTAATAGGAGAACAGAGAAATAACTTTAAAGATGGTTATAAAAATGAAAATATATTTATGTATGAAACTAAAGATGAATGCATAAAAGAATTAAAAAATATTGTAAAAAAAGATGATGTAATATTAGTTAAGGCATCTAGAGGTGTGAAACTTGAAGATGTAACACAAGCTCTTACTGAGTTAACAGTATAACTAAGGAGGTGAACTGCTATTAAAGCAGTAGAAAGATGGGGGATAGAATAATAAGTATGTCACAGTCAGAAATTTTTAAGATTTTAGCAATAACATTAATTTTAGGTACACTAATTGCCTTAATTTTAGGACCTATAGCAATACCAATATTAAGAAGACTTAAATTTGGTCAAAACATTAGGGAAGAAGGTCCAAAGAGTCATTTAAAGAAAGCAGGAACTCCAACTATGGGAGGAGTAATATTTATACTTTCAACTTTAATTGTAATGTTAATAATGAGCAGTAGCTTTACAGAAAAAGGTATGATAGCTTTATACTCATTAATAGCATTTGGATTTATTGGATTTTTAGATGATATCTTAAAGATAATAAAGAAACAAAGTGAAGGTTTAAAGGCTTGGCAAAAGATGGTGTTATTACTTATAGTATCTGGAGCTTTAGGGTATTATGCATATTTAAATTTTCAACACGATGTAATAATACCATTTACACAAATTAAAATACCTCTAGGTATTATGTATATACCTTTTATAGTTCTTGTATATGCAGCTACTACAAATGCAGTTAATTTAACTGATGGATTAGATGGTTTAGCATCATCAGTATCAGTATTAGTTTTAACATTCTTTGCTGTAGTTTGTGTAATAATGAAAGAATATTCTTTAGCTATATTTGCAGTTGCATTAATTGGTGGACTTTTAGGATTCTTAAAAAACAATGCTTATCCAGCTAAAGTATTTATGGGGGATACAGGATCTCTGGCAATAGGTGGTGCTATAGCAACTATAGCAATAATATTAGAAGAACCATTGCTAATAGTTATAGTTGGTGCAATTTATGTAATAGAAGCTTTATCAGTAATAATTCAAGTAACTTCTTTCAAGCTTACTGGTAAAAGAGTATTTAAAATGGCTCCAATTCATCATCACTTCGAACAATGTGGTTGGAACGAAGTAAAAATAGTTACAATATTTTCAATAATAACTGTAGTTTTATGTATAATAGGTTTTTTTGCAATTTAGTAATTAAATTGGAGGAATGTCTATGAAATTTTATAAGCCCAATGAAAAGAGACTCTTAGGCGAAATTGATTATGGAATGTTTACTACATTATGCATTTTATTATCTATAGGAGTTATTATGGTATATTCGGCAAGTTCGTTTTACTCAATGTTTCATAATAATGATAGTATGTATTTTTTTAAGAGACAATTATTATGGGCAATTATAGGGCTAGTAGCAATGATATTTATGATGTCTTATGATTATCATAAATTAAAAAAAATTACCCCTGCAATACTAATAATTACAATACCATTATTAATATCTGTATTTTTCTTTCCAGAAGTTAATGGTGCTAAAAGATGGATTCAAGTTGGAATATTTTCTTTTCAGCCATCAGAGCTTGCAAAATATGCAGTAGTATTGTTTTTAGCTTTAAGTATAGATGTTAAAGGGGATAAGGTAAAAGATTTTTGGCATGGGTTAGTTCCATATTTATGTGTTTCAGGATTTTTTGCGGCACTTATATTAGCAGAACATAATATGAGTATAGCAGCTATAATTATGATAGTAACATTTATTATGCTTTTTGTGGCAGGGGGTCAAATTAAGCATTTATTTGGAATAATATTACCAGCTTTAACAACGTTAGCTATATTTTTTATATTTAGTTCAGATTATAGAAGAGAAAGAATGTTAAATTTTATAGATCCGTGGAAAGATGCAGCTGATGCTGGATATCAATTAATTCAATCTTTTTTAGCGTTAGGGTCAGGTGGTCTTACAGGGCTTGGGCTTGGACAATCAAGGCAAAAAACATTATATATGCCAGAGCCACATAATGATTTTATCTTCTCTATCATAGGAGAAGAGGTAGGACTTATAGGATGTCTATTTATAATCTCTTTATTTATAATATTTATATGGAGAGGAATAAAAGTTGCTATAAAAGCTAAGGATACCTATGGAAAACTTTTAGCTATGGGAATAACTTCTATAATAGCAGTTCAAGCTATAATAAATATAGCTGTTGTAACAGGTTCTATGCCAGTAACAGGTGTTCCGATGCCTTTTATAAGTTATGGAGGATCGGGGCTTGTTATAAATTTAATGGCGATGGGAATTTTATTAAATATATCTAGACAAATAGAAGATAAAGCTATTTAAAAGATAACCTATAAGAGCTTCTTATTTTTAAGAAGCTCTTAAATTTTACTTAATAACCATAATTTATTCATTTATACAAAATTATCGTAAAAAAAATTGTAATTTATGATAAAATAGTAAGAGAATAAAATTAATTACAAAGGATATAAGGAATAAATATGAAAGATGTAAAAAAGTTTATAAATTCTAAAAAGAGAAAAAGAAAAATTAAAAAAGTAATATTAATGACTATAGTGACTTTAGTGGCTATAATTATATTTATAGCTAAAGCGCCTATATTCAATGTGGAAAGCATTATATTTTCAGGAAATTCAGCTATAGCAACTGAAGCTTTAGCACCATTAGTTCAAGATAAGATAGGACAAAATATTTTCACTGTTAATCAAACAGCCATAAAGGAAACACTACAAAGAAATAAATATATAAAGGGAGTAACAGTAAAAATAAAAGGAATATCTACGTTAGAAATTAATATTAAGGAGGAAGCTCCAGTTTATTATATAAAAATGAATGAAAAGTACATTATAGTGAACAATAATTTAGAAAAAATAGAGGAAGTAGCAAGTATAGAAGGCAGAAACTTAGTAGAGATAATAGGTGTTGATCTTAATACCATATTAGAAGATAACAATAACAGTGAATTAGATTCGTTTAAAGAAATATTAAATAAGTTTTATCCATATATATCAGAAAATAGAGAAGAGTTAAGGTTAGATGCATTAGATATATCTAATATTATAGATATAAGAGGATATATTGGAGATGTAGAAATATTCTTTGGAGATGATGAAGGGCTTCACAACAAAATGGAAAAAGTATATTCAATAATGTTAGATAATACTGTGAATTTAAAAAAGGGATATATAAATGTAAGCTTTGAAGGTTCGCCAGTAATAAAAAAAGAATAGGAGGAAACATATTTGAAGAAAATTGGTTCACAAATTTTAGTAGCAATTGTCTGTGCATTATTAGGATTTTTATTAACATATCAATTTAAACTGTTAACTGATAAAAATAAAGAAAATGTTATTGAAAATAATTCAGATATTTTATTAGAAATTGAAAATCTAAAAAAAGAAAAAAAAGAATTAGAAGAGACAAATATGTCACTTTCAGAGGAACTTAAAAAATTAGAAGAAGCTGCAGCAAAAGAGGGGGAGGTTGAAGGAGAAATTAAAAAATTACTAGATAATGCAAGAATGCAGATAGGACTTTTAGATGTTAAAGGACCAGGTATAATATTAACAATAACTCCTAAAAACTCTATATTCTCTACTAATTCAACTCAAAATGTAAAATCAATTAGTGAGGAAGAGTTAGTTAACATAGTAAACTCATTGTGGTATTCAAATGCTGAGGCTATATCAATTAATGATATGAGAATAACACCGCAAACAGGAATAAAAACAGCTGGAAGTTATATTTCTATAAGTTCTGCAGGGAGAATAGATCCTAATGCTGAAATTGTAATAAAAGCAATTGGAGATAAATCAAAGTTAAATGTAGGTGTAAACTATGCAGGGGCGTTAGATTATGGTGCATTAAAATATTATGATAAAGATATAAAAACATTAGATGATATTATAATTAATAAAACAACACAATCATTAAAATCAGAATATATGACACCAGTACAATAAGGAGGAGAGATTATGATAGCAGTTATAGGATTATTAATAGGAGTTTTTTTAGGATTACTTTTTGATGTAAATATTCCAGAAAAGTTTTCTCCTTATATGTCAATTGCAATACTTGCATGTTTAGATTCTGTTTTTGGAGCTTTTAGGGCATGGCTTAATAAAAATTTTAAACCTGATATATTCATATCAGGATTCTTTGGTAATTCATTGTTAGCAGCAGCACTTGCTTATTTAGGAGATAGATTAGGAATTCCTATTTATATTGCAGCGGTAATTGTTTTTGGAAGCAGAATATTTGATAATTTCGGTAGTATAAGAAGATTGTTGCTAGAAAAGTTTAAAAATAAGCAAAGAGGTGATTAAATGAAAAACTATAAGTTTAAGTTTTTTGTTTTTATTGCTTCTATTACTTTAGGATTTTTAATTGTAGTAAATGTGGGCATGGGAAAGAATATAGGAATATTCAATTTAAATGCAGTGCAATACAAAGATGCTACAGAAGAAAGAAATAAGTTGTATGATGAAATTGCAAACTTAAAAGATGAAAATTATAATCTTTATGAAAAGATTAGCAGTTATAATGTAGATGAAAATGGGCATGAAAAAATCATAGAGCATATGAAAAGTCAATTAAATGATTATAGTACTGTTGCAGGAATTAATATGGTTAGTGGACCAGGAATAATACTTACTATTAATGATGCTGATTTTGATGTTTATACTAATAGTGAATTTGAAGTAAGCAGAAGCATTTTACATGCATCAGATGTTGCTCTTGTATTAAATGAATTACGAATTGCAGGAGCTGAAGCATTAGGATTAAATTCATATAATAGTGTTACTAGAGAAGTAAATGATGAATTTGATAAAATAATAAAAATAAATGAATTGTCAAGGGAAGCTTATAGAATAATAAATACAACTGGAGTAGAATGTGCATGGGCATTTATTGAATTAGATGATAAAACTAAAAAGATAGAGGGACCATTTGCTTTTTACGCAATTGGAGATCCAGAACAGTTGGAAGCTTCGCTTTTGGCTCAAGGAAGTCACATAAATAATTTAATTATAAGAAATTTAGATATTAGTATAGTGAAAGTAGATAAAATTATACTACCTAAAAGTATATATTCTATTGCACCTACCTATATGCAAAGGGCTGATAGTTAAATTAAAAAAGTTCTTAAAAAAATCCAAGAAAAATGGTATAATTATTTGGAAAAGTATGAAGGGAATTTAAGACTTTTGAAGAATAATATTCTATAGGAACACAAATCTCTTTCAAAGGAGGGGGTTAATATTAGTATTGAAAACAAAATTAAAAATATATTAAATGAAATACCAAAAGATGTAACTTTAATAGCAGTATCAAAAACTAAGCCAGTAGAACTAATAATGGAAGCGTATAATGCCTCACAAAGAGATTTTGGAGAAAATAAGGTTCAAGATCTTATTTCTAAGAAAGAAGTTTTACCAAAAGATATTAGATGGCACTTTATAGGAAAATTGCAAACTAATAAAGTTAAATATCTTGTAAATAATGTATACTTAATTCATTCTTTATCTAGTATTAAACTTGCAGAAAAGATTGAAAATGAATTTGGAAAATCAAATAGTATAGCAAATGTGCTAATACAAATTAATATAGGTAGGGAAGAAAGTAAAAGTGGTATATTAGAAGAGGATATAGAAGATTTAATATCTTTTGTTGAGGAATGTAATTTCATAAAAGTAAATGGAATTATGGTTATAATACCGAAGGGTAGTGAAGAAGAAAATAGATATTATTTTAGAAAAACAAAATCTATTTATGAAGAGTTAAAAAAACGTACATTTAAAAATATAAAAATGGAATTTTTATCAATGGGAATGACAAATGATTATAAAATAGCTATAGAAGAGGGAGCAACTACAATAAGAGTTGGCTCTGGAATATTTGGAGCAAGGGATAATTAGAGGAGGATAAATATGTTTGGAAAGTTTAAAGAAATGATAGGATTAGGTGACTTTGAGGAAGAATTTGATGAAGTTGATGAAACTCTTGAAGAAGAAGAAGATGAAGTTGAAGAAATAGAGCCAATAATATCTAAACAAAGAGGAAATAAGGTTGTAAATATTCATAATGCTGCATCTGCAAAAATAATGGTGGTAAAACCAACATCTTATGAAGAAGCGAGAGAAATTGCTGATGCCATAAAAAATAGAAAAATAGTTGTTGTTAATACTACAGCAATGGAAACAAAAATAGCACAAAGATTAGTTGATTTTATAAGTGGTGCATGTTGTGTTTTAGGAGCTCAGCTTCAAGAAGTAGAACAAAGAGTTTATTTACTTTCTCCATCAAATGTTGAAGTAAGTAACGAACTTAGAACTGAAATAAGTTCAAAAGCACTATTTAATTGGAATAAATAGGAGGGATTTTTATAGGAATTATAAGTAATTTTTTATCTTTATTATTTTCAGTATTATATATAAGTATATTTGCTGAGATAATAATGTCTTATATACCTAATCTTAGACAAAGCCAAGTTTATAAGATAATAACATCGTTTAATTATCCTATTTTAGAACCTTTTAGAAGAGTGCAAGAAAAATTTTTTGGTCAAATGATGTTAGATTTTTCGCCGGTGTTAGCAATTATGTTTTTAAGTTTAATTAAAGGATTATTATTAGGATAGCATGATAAGTAAAGATGATATTTTAAAGAATTTTTCAAAAGAAGACATTGAAGATGTTATAAAAGTATATGAATGTATGAATATAGCTTATCTAAAGGATATTCCTACATTTACAAAGTTTTTTTGTAAACCTAATATTTGGATGTATTTTATTAAGGAGTTTAATTCAAATAATTTTTCTGTGAAAGCTGAATGTGGATTAGATGAAGGTGATAGAAAAATATTATCTTTCAATAATATTTATTCTATACCTTACCCTTATAAAATACTTAAAATAAGCAATAGTTCTAAATTTAATAAATTAACTCATAGAGATTATTTAGGAGCACTTATGGCTTTAGGATTAGAAAGAGATAAGTTGGGGGACTTAAGAGTTAATGATGATTATGCAATAGTTCCTGTTTACGAAGAACTTGCAGATTATATATGTACTGAACTGAAATTAGTTAATAAAGCACCTGTTAAGGTTTGTGAGATATTTGAGGAAGATTTGCCAAAGGCTAATTTTAAAGAAGAGACAATAATAATACCTTCACTTAGATTAGATAATTTTGTTTCTAAGCTATCTAATGTATCTAGGGGGAAAGCTATAACGCTTATAGATACAAATAAGGTTTTAGTAGATTATGCTAAAGTAAAGGGTAAAAGTCAAGAGATAAAAGAAGGGCAAAGAATAACAATCTCTGGAACAGGAAAATTTTTAGTTGGTAATATAATGGGAAATACGAAAAGTGGAAGATATAAAATAAACATTAAAAAGTATATATAGAAGAGGTGACGGGGATGAAATTAACTCCTATGGATATAAACAATAAAGAATTTAAAAAAGCAATAAGAGGATATAGCCCAGAAGAGGTTGATGAATTTTTAGATGATGTAGTTGAAAATTATGAAGAGTTATATAAAGAAAATTCAAGACTTAAGGATAGTTTAAATAGAGCTAATGAAAAAATAGAACATTATGAAAAGCTTGAAATAACCATACAAAACACTTTACTTTTAGCTCAAAATGCAGCTGATCAAGCAAAAGAAAGTTCAGAAAAACAAGCAGATTTAATTATTAGCAATGCAAATGAAACAGCACAAAGAATTTTAGATAAGGCTCACGGTGATGTAGTAACTATTAATGATGAATATGAAAGAGTTAAGGAAGAGTTTATAAAATTTAGAGCTAAGTTTAGAGGATTTATGAATACTCAACTTCAAACATTTGATGAACTTGAAAAAGATTTAACTAAAAATTACAATGTAGCTGAACCAGTTGAAAATTATGAGTTAACAGAAAAGGAAGTAGATATTTTTGAAGAGCCAAAGAAAGAAGAAGTTCTTTCGGATGAATTTAATGATGATATGTCAGAAATAAAAAAGTTTTTTGCTAATAGTTAATACATATAGGAGACCAGAAAGTGGTCTCCTTTAAATTTAATTTAATTACTTTTGAGTAATGTGTATTGAGTATAAGGTATTTATATATTATAATGTCTAAAGAAAAAGAAATGACGGAGATAATTAATATGGAAGAAATTATATTTAATATAGATGAAGAAAAAGTTGGGCAAAGAATAGATAAATATTTAAGTGAAGCAATAGAAGGAAAATCTAGATCATTTATTCAAGGACTTATAGATGATGAAAATGTTAACGTAAATGATAAAAAAATAAAGAGTAATTATAAGTTAAGAAAAAATGATGTTATTACTGTTAAATTAAAAGAACCTGAAGAGTTAAATGTATTACCTGAAAAGATGGATTTAGATATAGTATATGAAGATAGTGATGTTATAATTATTAATAAATCTAAGGGTGTAGTAGTTCATCCAGCTCCAGGTAATTATACTGGAACTTTAGTTAATGGGATATTACATCATTGTACAGATTTATCAGGAATTAACGGTGTAATAAGACCGGGTATTGTTCATAGAATAGATAAAGATACATCAGGAATACTAGTAATAGCTAAAAATGATGATGCACATAATAGTTTAGCTGTTCAGTTTAAAGATCACTCAATAAAAAGAGAATACTATGCTCTAGTTGAAGGAAGATTTAGTACTTTAGAAGGTACAGTGGATAAACCTATTAGTAGAGATAAAAAAGATCGTATAAAGATGGCTATAAATAGTGATGGTAAAAGAGCTGTTACTCATTATGAAGTATTAGAACAATATGATAAAGGTGTATCTTTAATTAAATGTACATTAGAAACTGGAAGAACACATCAAATTAGAGTTCATATGGCATCAATAGGTCATCCTTTAGTTGGTGATTTAGTATATGGTTATAAAAGACAAAAGTTTAATATAGAAGGGCAAGCGTTACATGCAAAGACTTTAGGTTTTATTCACCCAAGAACAAAAGAATATATGGAATTTACATCAGAATTACCAAAGTATTTTGAAGAATTATTAGATAAATTAAGAAAATAGTAGGAGTGAATCGTAGTGAAGTTAAAAGCAAATTTATTAGATGAAAATGCAATAAGAAGAAGTTTAATAAGAATTTCACATGAAATAATTGAAAAGAATAAAGGCGTTGAGGATATTGTTTTAGTTGGTATAAAAAGAAGAGGATATCCATTAGCTAAAAGAATTGCAGAAAATATAGAGAAAATTGAAGGTGTAAATGTAGCAGTAGGGTATGTAGATATAAGCCTTTATAGAGATGATATAACAGAAGTTAATGATATTCCAGAAATAAACTCTGTTGATTTAGGAGTAGAAGTTAAAGGAAAGAAAGTTATATTAATAGATGATGTATTATTTACTTGTAGAACTGTAAGAGCAGCTATAGAAGCTATTATAGATGCTGGCAGACCACTTTCAATACAACTTGCTGTGCTTATAGACAGAGGACATAAAGAATTACCTATTAGAGCTGATTATGTAGGAAAGAATATACCTACATCTAAGACAGAAATAGTAGCAGTGGAAATTAATGAAATAGACGGAAATGATTCAGTAAAAATATATGAATCATAAAAGGAGACAAAAGAAAAATGGAATATAATTTAGTAGCAACAACTACCTTTGGATTAGAAGGAATTACAGCTAAAGAGTTAAAAGCTTTAGGATATGAAGATTTAAAGGTTGAAAATGGGAAAGTACATTTTGAAGGTGATGAAATGGATATTGCTATTGCAAATGTTCATTTAAGAACTGCAGATAGAGTATTTATAAAAATGGCAGAGTTTGAAGCAAGAAGCTTTGAGGAACTTTTCCAAGGAACTAAAGCAGTAAAATGGAGTGAAATTATACCACAAGATGGTGTTATGCACGTTGTAGGAAAATCAGTAAAATCAACACTTTTTAGTGTGCCAGATTGTCAATCAATAGTAAAAAAAGCTATTGTAACAAGTATGAGTGAAGATTATGGAGTAACACATTTTAGTGAAGATGGACCAGTATATAAAATTGAAGTTTCTATATTAAAGGATGTTGTAACTTTATCAATTGATACTAGTGGAGTTGGACTTCACAAAAGAGGATATAGAGAAGAAGCAGGGATTGCACCACTAAAAGAAACTTTGGCAGCAGCTTTAGTTTTAATTTCAAGATGGAAAGAGGATTATACTTTAGTTGATCCATTCTGTGGTTCAGGAACTATATTAATTGAGGCAGCAATGATAATGCAAAATATAGCACCAGGTCTTTGTAGAAACTTTGTATCAGAAACATGGCCAACGATTGGTAAAGATATTTATGAACAAGTTAAAGAAGGTGCTGAAAGATCAATAAAGAAAAAAGATATTAAACTTATTGGTTATGATATAGATGGAAGAATGCTTAAAATTGCAAGAAGTAATGCTCAAAAAGCAGGCGTATCTAATTACATAGAGTTCCAAAAGAGAGATTTTAAAGAGTTTTCATCAAGTGAAAAAAATGCATTTATTATAACTAATCCACCATATGGTGAAAGACTTGGAGAAAAGAAAGAAGTTGAAGAATTATATAAATACTTAGGTATGAATAAGAGAAAGTTAGATACTTGGGATTTTAATATATTAACTTCTTATGAGGGCTTTGAATCACCGTTTGGAAGAAAAGCAACTAAAAATAGAAAGCTATATAATGGTAAATTAAAATGCTATTACTATCAATATTTTGATAATGAAAAAATTAAAAATCATGGAGATATGGTTGTTAATCATATTTAGAAAAATTAAATAATTAAGTACTTAAAATAGAGAGTATGAAAGCTAATTAGCATAACATACTCTCTATTATTTTAAGTAAGTATTTTTGTAGAATTTTTTATATCTTAATTAACAGAATTACCTAATTTGTTATTATATCAAATAATAGTTTTTTAAAGTGCTTAAGTTGTTAAATTTTAGTTATATTAAGATTAGTTAATTGTGAAGGTTCTGCATACATTGTATAGTTGGTATGATAAATAACCATTCCTGGGTTGGCTCCATTAGGTTTTTTAAGATTTTTTACTAATGTATAATCAACTGGTACTTTAGAGGAGTCTTTTGCTTTACTATAAAATGCAGCTAGAGTTGCTGCCTCTTCTAATGTATTATCTGGAATATTGTTTGAACAAACAATAACATGAGAACCAGGAATATTTTTAGTATGAAGCCACATAAAGTTTTTATTTGCAAATTTTAATGATAAATAGTCATTTTGAATATTATTTTTTCCTACAAAAATATCTATTCCATCAGAAGAGATATAATGAAGAGGTTTAGATGATTTTGATTTTTTAGAATTTTTATTAGACTTTTTCTTTCTTACATAACCTGTAGAAATAAGCTCTTCTTTAATATCATCTATTTCAGTGTAACTTTCACAATTTTCTATATTAGTTAATACAGAATATAAATAATTAAGTTCATCAGAATTTTTTTCTAATTGTTCAAGTGCAGATTCTTCAGATTTTTTTAATTTATTATATTTTTTATAGTAGCTTTGAACATTTTCAGAAGGACTCTTATTTTCATCTAAAGGAATTTCTATTTCTTCACTATTTTCGCTATAGAAATTAACTAAAGTTATAGAAGTATCACCTTTCTTTATACTATAAATATAAGAAGTTAATAAATCACCTTCTATTTTAAATTTTTCTTTATCAGAACACTTTTCTAAAAGTGAGTTTAGCTTCATTTCTTTTTTTAAACATCTATCAATATTTGTAGTAACTAGTTTGTGTAAATTTATAGAGCGTGATTTTATTCTTTCTTGTTTATCTTTTTCCATATAATATTTATCCATTAACTGGTTAACATCATCAAAACTTTCAGAAGTATAAGAAGCTTCTAATTGATTTAAGGAAATAGTATAAAAATCAAAATAATTGTTATCAGAATCTATATAAATTTTAAAATCTTTATTATCTGTTAAAGTATTTAAAAAATTAGAAATAAATTTATAAATTAAATCTACAGAGAAATCACTATTGTTTTTTAAATATTCAATATAAAGATGTTCTGATAATGGTTTGCTAATACCGGTAAAGCATGAAGTAAAGAAATTTTTATCAAAAATTATGGGATTTTCATGCAAAAATTGGGTTAAAGTGGTATTATTAAATGTGAATGGATTAATTTTAGTAGATTTAGGCGGAAGTTTATAAGTTATTCCAGGATATAGTACTCTATAACTATTAATGCTAGGAGAAATATGTTTAATACATTCCATTATTTTATTATCTCTTTCTCTAACCAAAGTTATATTACTATGTCTTCCCATTATTTCTACTATTAAAATATAGATACTGTTAAAGCCTAGTTCATCAGCAGCTTCTATATAAAATTTAACTATTCTATCACCCTCATGCTGAGTAATATCAGTTATTTGGCCTCCAATTAAATATTTACGTAAAACCATTGTAAACATTGGGGCTTGTAGAGGGTTTTGTTTTATTACATTTGTTAGATGAAATCTAGGATATTTGGATGAGGCAGAAATAAGCAGTTTAACATTTTTTCTGTCTTTTCTTAGTGTTAAAATTATTTCATCTTTTTCAGGTTGATTTATTTTGTCAATTTTAGAATTTATTATTGATTTTTTTAAATCTTCAACTAAACTATATAAGTAGATACCGTCTATTGCCATAAATGTTCATCCTTTCTTAGGTACTAATTAAGGTTAGTATAACATTAAAAGCGGTATTAGTTCAATGTGATTATTAGGGGGTTATTATGGAATTTGTAAAAATGCATGGAACAGGAAATGATTTTATTTTCATTTTAGATTTAGAATCTAAATTAAAGGGGCAAGAAAGTAAAATAGCAAAAAAGCTTTGTCATAGAAGATTTGGAATAGGAGCTGATGGATTAGTTTTAGTAAGAAATTCAAATTGTGCTGATATGAAAATGGACATAATAAATAGTGATGGCTCTAGCGCTAATATGTGTGGGAATGCCATTAGATGTTTTGGAAAATATGTTTATGAAAATTCTTTAGTTTTAAAAGATGAAATTAAAGTAGAAACTGGAGATGGAATAAAGGTTTTGAATTTGAATATAGATGAATATAATATAGTACAAGATGTTAGAGTATATATGGGTGAAATATCTTTTGATGGAAGCCGTATACCACTAAAAGATAAAAAAGAATTAATTAATGAAAAAATCACTGTAAATGGTAAAGAATATAATGCAACATCTATTTTAGTTGGAGTACCGCATACAGTTATTTTAGTTGATGATGACGATTATAATGTAGAAGAGGGAAAATATATTGAAAAATATGAATTATTTTTAGAAGGAACAAATGTTAACTTTGTAAAAGTTATTGATGACGAAAATATAAGGGTAGAAACTTGGGAAAGAGGAGCTGGAGCAACCTATTCTTGTGGAACAGGATGTTCTGCATCAGCTGTAGTTTGTAATAAATTAAGAAATACAAGGGGTAAAGTAAATGTTTTTGTACCAGGTGGTAAGCTTGTTATAGAAATAGTTAACAATTCTATTTTTATGATTGGTGGTGCAGAAATTATTTGTAGGGGGATAGTATATTAAGAAAAGGAGAAGTAGATGAAAAGGAAAGGGACTATATTATTTTATAGATTATTTATATTATCTATAAGCTTTTTACTTGTTGGCTGTAAGGCGCAAATAAAAATAGAGGAAAAACCATTAGCTTTAAAGGTGAAAATATCTAGAGGAGCTTTTGTAAAGCAAGAAGGAGAAAACTTCGATACATTTAATTTTATTAATGAGTATGACTATGAAGGTGTAGATACAGAAGATAAAGTAATAAATAATTTTAATTTACTAAGTAATACATATACGTATTTTAGAGGCACAAATTATTTTATAAATTATAAAGATAATGACATTAAAGTAGAAGAAGAAAATGTATCAAATTTTAAGATATCACCTAAAGGTAATTATGTTTTTTATTTTGCAAATAATGAATATTTGCAACCAATAAATTTTAATTTAGAAGAAAATACTTCTGAATTAATAGAAAATAAAGCTATAATATCAGGAAAATTTATAGATTGGTTTAATGATGATCAACTGATTTTTTATGGTATTGACGTTGAGAATAAAGTCAATGGTATTTTTACATATGATATAGTAACTAAGAAAGAAGCACTTTTATATGAAATAAATAATGGGTTTATAAGCTTTTTAGAATATATAGATGGAAAGGTTTATTTTGTTCAAAAGGATTTTGATGATAATGGAGTGCTTAAAAGTATAGATGAAGAAGGAAACATAAAAGAGGTATGTCTAGATATTACAGAAATATCAGATGTTGAAGTAAGTGATGAAAAAATATATGTTTTAGGAAAAATAAAAAATAATGTATATTCTATTTATGAAGTTTCAACAGGGGTAGCTCATAGGATTGTATATGATTTTCCAAGTAGCATTAATATAGAAAAGGGATTATCTATAAATGAAAATGGAGAATTAATGTTTATGGGACTTACTAATAATAAAAAAAGTGAAATATATAATTATTCAGATGATGGAATAGCGCTAATATCAAAAAGTGAAGGTGAATACAACTTTATAAATGTAAAATAGCAAGCTTAGAGTAAAATCTAAGCTCTTTTTATTTTTAATTGAATAAAAAAGAAAATAAGTGGACACTATCATAAATAGTAACCTTAAGGTTTAGGAGGGTGAGAAAATAAAGGTTAATATTGGTGATATAGATATTAGTATTTCACGAAAGATAAGCGAAGAAAAATCAAAAAAGCTTAAAGTTTTACCTTTTAAGGAGAAAAATAATGAAGTATTTATTTTTGTTTTAAAAGAAGAAGATTTTATAAGGGAAGAATTAAGTATTATTTTTAGAAAAAACATAAAAGAAATAATAGTAACTGAAGATGAATTAGAATATTATCAAAAGGTTGTATATTTAGGTTTAAGAAAGAACTTGGATCAAATTATATTATTAGAAGCTATTAAAGAAAAAGCATCAGATATTCATATGGAACCACATAAGGATAAGATTATAATACGCTTTAGGGTGGATGGATTTTTGAGAATAGTTTTTATATTTAAAGTAGAGGAATATTTACAGATTGTATCTAAAATTAAATTGAATTCAGACTTAGATATTACAGAAAAGAGAAGACCACAAGATGGTAAAATGACAATTAAAGATCAAGATAAAACATATGATTTGAGAGTATCTATAATACCTGTTTCTTACGGAGAAAAGATAGTAATAAGAGTTTTATATAGAGATGTTTTTAACTACTCTTTAAATAAGTTAAACTTGACAAAAACTCAAATAAATAACATTAGATACATTATGAAAAGTAACAATGGCCTTGTCTTTGTAAATGGGCCTACAGGAAGTGGAAAATCTACAACTTTGTATACTATGATACAAGAGTTAAACAATGAAGAAATAAATATTTCAACATTGGAAGATCCAGTTGAAGTAATTATAGATGGAATATCTCAAATGAGTATAAATACAAAAATAAATATAGGATTTGCACAAGGGTTAAGAAGTATATTAAGACAAGATCCTGACTTAATAATGTTAGGTGAAATTCGTGATGAAGAAACAGCAGAAATGACAGTTAGAGCGGCTCTTACAGGACATAAAGTATATTCTACTATACACACTAAGGATGCTAGAGAAGTTTTTATTAGATTAGAAGATATGGGAGTAGAAAGCTATTTAATAAGGGATTCAATAGTAGGAATAATATCACAAAGATTAATTAGGGTATTGTGTGATGAGTGTAAGAAAAAAGATATAAATATATTGGTATTAAATAAAAAAGTAGAGAGTTATAAGAAGTGTGGATGTTCTAAATGTAATTATAGTGGATATAGGGGGAGAGCTTTGGTAGCTGCAGTTCATATTATTGATAATAATACAAAAGAAGCTATAAGAAGAATTCATGAAGATAGAGATATATTAACCAATAATGAAATGATAGATAATTTAAATGATTTACTTATCAATGGAAAAATTTCATTTGATGACTATAATGATTTTATTAAATGGGAAGGAATAAGTCATAGTTATGAAAACGTTAAATAAAGGAAAAGCAAGAGATAAGGATTTATCTTTAATTGCTATAAATATAGCCAAGTTATATGAAGAAGATATAAATTTTTTGAAAATAATAGACTTATTAGACGAACTTCCACTTAGAAAAGATTATAAAGAATCAGTAAAAATGATATCACAAATTATAAAAAGAGGAGGATCTTTAGAAGAAGGATTTTCTATTGATAATAAACTATTTCCAGGATTTTTTGTATCTATGATTAGTATGGGAGAAAGTACTGGAAAAATTTCAAAGGTTTTTAATTCGCTTGGAATATTTTATGAAAAAATGGAACTTATAAAAAAGAAATTAATAAATACATTAACATATCCAGCAATTTTGATTGTAGCATTGATAGTATTATTTATGTTTGTAATTTTTTTCTTTATACCTAATATGACAAATGTCTATGAAGAAATGGGGAATGGTATGCCTAAAATTTATAATAGTATAAGTAAGTTTACAGAGTTTACAATAGAATATCCATTTATAACAAGTATATTTGTGGTGTTTTGGGGAGTACTTTTACCTTATATTTTATTTAAGAATTATTTTAAAAAATATATAAGAATTTTATGTGCTAAGATACCTATTTATAAGTTATTTAATGAGTATTTAGTTATTTCTATAATGTCAGTAATAGTTAATAGTGGCATAAATATTTCAGCTGGGATTAATCAATGTTGTAATTGTAATTTATTAAACAGTATTGCTAAAGAGAGGTTAATTATTATGAATGAAAGTATTATGAGAGGAAAATCAATAAGAGATTCTATGGATAAGAGTAAATTGTTTTCTAAATATACATTAGCACATATAAAACTAGGAGAAGAAAGTGGGACAATTGATGAAAGACTAAGTGTATTACAAGAAGAATTATTTTTAAGGTTAGGTATTAATATGGATAATTTATTAAAATTAATTGAACCTATATCCATAATTACAATGGCAGCAATAGTTATTGTATTTTTATTTGTATTTATATTACCTCTTTTTAATAATATTTTTAGTATATGATAACAAATATGAAAAAAGAAAAGAAGAAAGGATATACACTTATAGAAACTATAACGGTAATGTTTATGGTACTAATATTATTTTCAGCAATTTCTCATATAGGAAATAGTATAAAGAAAATCAAAGAATATGTGGCGGTAAAGGGTACTATTTTAGAAGTTGTAAATATTATTAGTTATGGAAAGCAATATTGTAGGAATTCAGAAGGTCAAGGAATAGTTGAGATTTATATGGAAAGTGGAGAAGTAAAATTGAAAGATGTTTCTTCAAAATATAAGATTATAAAAGAAATTAAATTGCCAAAGGGGCTAAGATTTTTAAGTAATCAAGAATTATATATAAATAATAAGGGACAAATAGAGTCAAATACTATAAGAATATTAGATAGTGATAAAAATTTATATAGAATAACAATATCTACAGGAGTTGATACAATAAATATTTATGAGGAATAGTAAACTTTTAAAAAAGAAAAAAGCAGTTACAATGCTTGAGGCTATAGTAAGTATTTTTATTATTTTTATTATGTTTAGTGTAGTTGTTAAACTTGTACAACATAACAATAAGATACTAGAGAAAAGGGAAGAAATAGAGCAAGGACATAGAGTAGTTTACTGTATAATGCAAGAAATAAAGTATAATATAAGCTTTAATGATGTAAAAGAACTTTATAATAATGAATTATTAAAGTATAAAAATTATAATGAACTATTAAGTGATTTAAGAAGTAGTAGTTTAAATTACATTGATATTGGTGAAGACATAATAGTTGATATTGAAGAGTTTAATGATAGTTTAAACATATTAATAAGTTTATATGATGCTAATAGTAATTTAGTTGTTGAAAGAGAATTTTTAAAATATAAGTGGATGGATTATTATGAGTAGGTATAAAAGAGGATATACGTTATTAGAATTTGTTGCAGTAATGTCAATGTTTCTTATAATTGGAGCAATAGTCATTAATTTAGGTATTTTTAGTGTTAAAGATTATTTAAATAAAGTTGATAAGGGAGTAATGTTAGAAAAGTTTGATAATGCAATGTTAAATATAGATATTATATGTAATAAAGCATCTATTGTATCTATAGATGGCAATGTAACAGCAGCTTTAGGTAAAGGAAATAATATAGTTATACAGTATATAGAAAATAATGAGGAAATTAAAAAAACAATATATTTAAATGGAAATAGACTTATGGTAAATACTGTGGTTATAAAAAATGGATATAATGTAGATGAAGGTAATAATGTAATATTAAGTAATGTAGAAAATTTTGAAGTTAATAAAAAGGGTAAATTAATATATTACACAATTGAAATTAAGAATAGTGGAGAAAGAATAAGATGTATTTAAATAAAAACAAAGGGATAATAATGTTAGAAGTATTATTAATACTTAATATTTTATTAGTTCTTATTATGTATAGTAGCAAGTTTATAGTTATAAATTGTAGTAAGTTTAATTTATACAATATTAAGGAAGATATAAAAGCAATTACTGAGAATGAAAATGAATTGTTAAGGGAAGTAATTAAAGAAATAAATGAAAAAGATAATATTAAAGAAATTTTTAATTTGTATAAAGAAGATAAAACTATAAGTTATGAATATTTTTATAGCGAAAATAAAGAAATTAGATTTTTAATTAAAAATGGAGAATTGTATATTGAAAATAAGAGCAATAAATCAAGGCCTATTGTTAGTAAATTAGATATGAAGATCTTAGAAAATGAAGAGATAGTTTTTATGCCAACAACTTATAAATTATATAAAAAAATAGTGTAAGGAGATTATATGAAAGAAATTATATTAGTTGATAATAGTAATTTTCATTATAAAGGGATAACTTACACCAAGGATGATATAAAAGAGAAGATAGGAAAGAAAGTAAAGTTTATATTATTAAATGAAAATATAATTGTTAAAAGTTTTGAAGATATAAGTAAAATAAATTATAACTTTATTGATGAAATTATAAAGATTGAATATGGAGAAGATTATGAGATTTTAACAGATTATGATTATTGTAAAAGATTAAAAAGACTTTATTTATATTCAATAGGAAATGGAAACTTGTTATATAGTGTTAGCAAAAAAGTAAATGAATTAAGTGTGGAGCCTATACAGTTTTACGCAAAAAATAGTTTGCCCAAAAAATTTAAACGTATTACTAATTATATATTAGTAATAATGATTGATAAAAGTATTTATTATATAGAGGTATTATATAATTGTATAGTTAAAAGTTATATAGAAAGAAATGTATCAAATATTTCTAATAAAATAAGCAACTATAATGCTAACCAAATATTATTAATTGATAAGAGTGTGGAACAATTTATAGATAGAAATATTAAGGAAAGTACAAATTTAACAATAATAAATATAGGAGGCAAAATAAATGAGCAAATATATAAAGCATAAAAAGTTTATTCCTATAAATTTTATTGAAAGTAAGAGCATGACTATAGAAAAGAATAATGGAAAAGCAATATTTCTTTTATTATTAATAAATATATTTCTATTTCCACAAAATATAAAGGGGATATTTTTAAAAGAGGAAAAGGATGAGTTTGTAGAAGTAAAAGCTAATGACTATATAGATATTAATGAAATAGAGAAATGGATTGCTTTAGATAATGAACATATATTGAGGTTTACTGTTAGAGATAATACTGGAAAAGTAGTATTAAAATCAGATGAAGCTCTTAATTATATTGAACAATTGGGAGTTACAATAAAAAAATATAATATTGAAGATGATGAAATATTAGTTGAGGTAGACTATGATTAGTAATTTAAAATTTCATTTAGGAGTAAATATAACAATAGCAATCTTAACTATAATTCAATTTGCAATATATATTCCTTTAAATTTTAAAAATGTAGAGATTTATGATAATGATATGCAGGTTATTTCAAATAATAAAGTAGAAGCATTTTCTACAATAAGAAATGAGCTTGAAAATATATATTCATTAAAAATAATAAATATGAAAAAAGAAAATGATAAATGGAATGTTAGAATTTCTGTAGAAGGAAGTAAAGAAGAAATATTGAGAATTGTGAATAAAATGGTAGAATTTCAAATATATAATTATAATATTGATGGAAAAGAAGGAAATTTGATATTAACTTTAGATTTATATAGATAAAATAATTAAAAATTTTAACGATATTGATGAAATAATTGCATTTCTTTAGTAATTTTGATAGAATGTTTTTGTTGTGTCATTAATCAACAAGATAAGTTATGACTATTTATTTTGAATAAAGGTCATAATAACTATGAATTCAAGTTATTTGGAGGGAAATTTTTATGATATCAGCAGGAGATTTAAGAAAAGGTACAACTTTTGAGTATGAAGGACAAGTGTATACTGTTATAGACTTTTTACACGTTAAACCAGGTAAAGGAGCTGCATTCGTAAGAACTAAGCTTAGAAACGTTATTTCAGGTGGGGTTACAGATACTACTTTCAACCCAACTGCGAAATTACAAGAAGCAGTAATCGAAAGAAAAGAAATGCAATACCTTTATTCTGATGGAGAATTATACTACTTCATGGATCAAGAAACTTATGAGCAAATTCCACTAAACTATGAAAAAGTTGAAGAAGCTATAAAGTTCTTAAAAGAAAACATGTTTGCAATCATTAAGTTCTACAAAGGAGATGCATTCTCAGTTGAAGCACCAAACTTTGTTGAATTATTAATAACTCAAGCAGATCCAGGAGTAAAAGGAAATACTGCAACAAACGCTATGAAGCCAGCTACATTAGAAACAGGAGCTGTTGTTAACGTTCCTATGTTCGTTAACGAAGGTGACACTATCAGAGTTGATACAAGAACTGGCGAATACATGGAAAGAGTTTAATATTTAAAGTAAATGCTAGGTTTTTAAACTTAGCATTTGTTTTATATTTAAGTACATATAAAATTTAAAAATAATAAAATGTTTTATTTTAGAATTTGTATATAAGGATATAATCAATAATATATAAGTATGAAATAAATTATGTTAAAGTAATTTATTTCTTTAGAAGGGAAGTGTAGCAGATGAAAGATGTTTATAATAAGATAGATAAGGTTAAAGCTGAAATTGAAAAGATAAAAGATGATAATTATTTAAATATATTTAATTCTTTTTCAGATATTTTAGAAAGTTTATCTTCTAAAGTAGAAGAGGTTATTTTACATCAAGAATATTTAGAAGAAAATATGGAGTATATTGGAGATGATTTAACTGATATACAAGATGAACTTTTTGAAGAAGTGTCTTTTGATGATTTATCAGCATTAGATGATGAATATATTGAAATAAGCTGTAAAAATTGTGATAAACCTATTTTTGTAGAGCAACAAGCATTACAAAATGGAAACTTTATACCATGTCCATTCTGTGGTGGAAATGCAAAATAAGGTAAATAAGAGCCGTTTCAAATAAATGATTTTTTAATCACTTATTTGAAACGGCTTTTTATTATTTAAAACAAAAAATAAAGGTAAAGATCAGAAAGTTAAAAATAAATATGTTAAGTATATTTTTAAATAAATAATTTACATATTTTTATATAACATGAATATTTATATAATATGTGAAATAGAAATTTATAGAGAAGTACATTTAAAGGAAGTGATGAAAGTGGAATATGAAGAAATTTATAGAATGCTTCCAAGTGGAATAAATGAAGAAGTAAAAAGATATTTCAAGATAGAAGGAGTGCAGGAAATAAGAGTAAAAATAGGAAAGCAAGTAATGTTAACCACTTCTAAAGGAGAAAAAATATTAGATTATACAATAACAAATGAAGACTTAAAATATATGATGTCTAAAATATCAAATTACTCATTATATGCATTTGAAGAAGAGATAAAACAAGGATATATAACAGTAAAAGGTGGCCATAGAGTGGGACTTGCTGGAGAGTGTGTTATGGTTAATGGAGAAGTTAGAACAATAAAAAATATATCATCCTTAAATATAAGAATATGTAATGAGGTAGTTGGTTCATCAAATAGGGTTATGAAATATATAACAAATAATAATAAAGTATATAACACACTTATAGTATCTCCACCTAAATGTGGTAAAACAACAATTCTTAGAGATATTGCTAGAAATATATCTAATGGAATGTATAGTTTAAACTTAAGAGGAAAAAAGGTTACTATAGTTGATGAGAGAAGTGAAATTGCAGGTTGCTATAATGGTATACCGCAAATGAATGTAGGAGTTAGAACTGATGTTTTAGATAATTGTTTAAAAAGAATAGGAATGATAATGGCTATAAGAAGCTTATCACCAGAAGTATTAATATGTGATGAAATAGGAACAGAAGGCGATTTAGAAGCATTAAATATGGCTTTTAATTCAGGAGTTAATATTATAGTAACAGTTCATGGTAATGATATTAATGATATTTACGGCAGAGAAATGTTTAGAAAACTAATAGATGATTGTATATTAGATCGAATAATAATATTAAGTAGTAAAAATGGAGCAGGTACTTTAGAGAAAATTTATAAAGTAAGTAGGGAGGAGGGATTAGTATGCTTAGATTTGTAATGATAAGTATTATGTTTATTATTTGCACATATATAGGATTTTATTATGGAGAAAAATATAGAACTAGAAGTTCAAATTTAAAAGAAATACAAAAGGCTTTTATTATGTTAAATAGTGAGATAAGTTATTCTAATACCCCACTTCCAGATGCATTAAAAAATATAAGTAATAGAGTAGGAGAACCAATTTCTAAAATATTATTAGATATGTCAATAAATTTAAATGATGTAGATATTAAAGGTGTATATGAGGCTTTTACAATAGCATATAAGAAGTATAAAGATGAGATAAACCTAAGTAAAGATGACTATAAAATATTAAGTGATTTTTTTAAGACTATAGGGGAATGTGATGCAGTAACACAAGAAAAAGTATTTACAGTTGCTTTAGAAAACTTAAATCTAAATTATATTGATGCAAATAATGAAGCAAATGTGAATGTTAAGATGTATAGAACACTGGGGATTTCAATTGGAATTATGATAGCTATATTTTTTATTTAATGGGAGGGTAAAAGATGCTTTTTGATGTAGGAATTTTATTTAAAATTGGTGCTATGGGAATTTTGCTTATGGTAATAGAAAAGGTGTTAGAAGCTAATGGAAAGAAAGAGATTGCAAGTTTAGCCAATTTAGCTGGGGTAGTAATAATACTAGTAACTGTTATAGGTATGGTTGCCAATCTTTTTGATACTGTAAAAACTATGTTTACTTTATAGAGGTTTATTATGGAGATTATTAAAGTTGTAGGATTTGCTTTTGCTGCAGTCTTCATATACTTACTATTAAAAGATAAGAAGTCAGATGTTGCTTTTTATGTATTGGTAGTAGCTGGGATATTAATATTTATGTATATGATAGGGCAGCTAGGTGAAGTTATTAATTTTATTGATGATATTGCAAGTAAGGCTAATATAAACACTGTATATATAGAAATAGTATTTAAAATACTTGCAATTGCTTATATTACATCTTTTTGCAGTGAAATATGCAAAGATGCAGGAGCATCTACTATTGCATCGAAAGTTGAGTTTTCAGGAAAAATTATGATTTTAGCATTAGCTATTCCAATTCTAATGGCTGTATTAGATTCTATTCTTCAAATAATGTAGGTGAGAATATGAAAAAGTATATATTAAAAATTGTGTTATGTGTAGTTATGTTTATTAATTTATATACAGTTATCCCTAGTTTTGGACAAAGTGTATTTGCAGAAGAAAACACTACTATAAGTACAAATGATGAAGTAAATTCAAAGCTAAATGGCTTATACGATTATATAAACACAATGAAAAGTGATGTGGAATTAATGAATGAATTAGATCCAGTTAGCTATATAGAAAGTTATATAGAAAATGGGGAAGGTAATATTTCAGTATCAAAGGTTTTAAGTGCAGTTATAAGTTTGTTTTTTAGAGAAATAAAGTCAGTACTAGCACTATCATTTTCTATAATTGTTATAGGTATAATTTGTTCATTGTTCAAAAATATACAATCAGCATTTTCAAGTGAAGGAATATCACAGGTAGCATTTTATGCATGTTATGCATTACTTATAATAATTTTATCAAAGACATTTATAATATCTTTAGATTTAGCTAAGGACGTTATAGTTGAAATAACAAACTTTATGTCAAAGCTTTTACCTGTGCTTGTTGTAATGCTTGCAGCAGCAGGTGGTTTAACACAAGCCGCTACAATTGATCCTATAGTGTTAGGCGCAACAATAATAGTACCAAAGATATATACAGACATAATAATACCGCTTATATTAATGACATTTGTGGTTAAATTTACAAATAATATTTCAAGTGAGCCTAAGCTTTCAAATTTAAGTGCTATGATGGAAAAGTCGGTTACTTGGATACAAGGTTTAGTATTGACAATATTTATAGGCTTGCTGACAATTAGAGGAATAACTTCATCTACAATTGATGCAGTTACATTAAAAACCAGTAAACTTGCAATAGAAAGCTTTGTACCAATAGTTGGTAAATCACTTTCAGATTCAATTGCATCCGTTGCAGGCTATTCATTAATAATAAAAAATGCAATTGGGTCTATTGGGTTAATAGCAGTAATATTAATAATAATATATCCCATAATTAAGATCGTATTATCATCAATGATATTTAAGCTTTCAGCATCTCTTTTAGAGCCTATAACAGATAAAAGAATAACAAGTTCTATTGCAGCAGCGGGAAAGTCATTAGTATTGATAATGTCCTGTGTTATATCAGTAAGTTTAATGTTCTTTATTTTAATTGCGATGATGATATCGGCAGGTAAGTTTGTTATAGGAGGATAGAAATTGAAATATATAAATGATTTTATTGTAACCTTAGTTATTATGATGATTTTCATAACAGCAGTAGAAATTATTGCACCAGATAATTCAATGAAAAAATACATTAAGTTTGTACTTGGACTTATATTAATATCTGTTATGTTAAATCCAATTATATATTTTTTCACAAAAGGGGAACAGAGTATTATTGAAGCAGTAGAATCTTATGAGGAAATGTTATATATGGGAAGCAGTGAGACTATAGAAAAAAATACAGAAGATGAAAAGGTTCAAGCTTTTAAAGAAAATTTAGATAAAAACTGTGATGCACTTTTAAAAGATGAGTTCTCAGGGAAAACATTTAAGTCAAATGTAGAGTGTACACTAGATATGAATAATATGACATATACAATAGATAAATTAGAAGTAGGAGTTAAAGATAATAGTGTAAAACTAATAGATAAAATAGATATAAGTATTAATAAAAGTGAGGAAACTATTTCTGATAAGGCACAAATAGAAGATGAGGAAAAAATAAAAGAATATTTAGCAGAAACATTTAAAATACCAGTAGAAAAAATAGAGATATATAGTTTAGAGGGAAGGTGAGTAAATGGATAAGGAAAAGTTTGATAAAGAAATTAGCAAATTATTAAAAAATAAAAAATTTACTAATTGTCTTATTGCATTACTGGTTGTTATTTTTCTTTGGTTAGCTGTTAGTACTTTTTCAGGTGGAGAATCAAATAATTCAAAAAGTAGCGAAAATACACCAAATGGAGCTACACAAGTTGCTACAGTAGAGGGAGAAATGACATCAAAAGAATTATTAAGTTATGAAGAAAAGCAACAAGAAGAGTTAAAAGAGATTTTAGGACAAATTGAAGGTGTAGGAAAGGTTACAGTAAAAATTTATTTTGAAAGCGGAGAGGTTAAAGTTCCTGTAACTAATAGTACAACTCAAGTGTCAGAAACACAAGAAGAGGATAGAGATGGAGGAACTAGAGTTACTACATCACAATCAGATTCAACAACAGTTGTAATGAGTAATAATGGAAGTAGTAATGAACCAGTTATTACTAAAGTGTATAAGCCTGAAATAACAGGAGTTTTAGTAGTAGCAGAAGGGGCTCAAAGCAGTAAGATAACATATGATATACAACAAGCAGTAGCTAGTTTATATAATTTAAGTTTTGACAAGGTTAAGGTATATCCAATGGCAAGTTAGCATATAATTTTATAGAAAGATATGGGAGGGAATAAAAAATGACAAAAAAACAATTTGGTATTATTTTCACATTGATGGCTCTTATAGTTTGTGTAGGAGTATTATCTGTAAAGTTAAATGGAGAAGGGTATAATGATCCAACTGATTTAGCTTCAATTTTAACACAAGAGAACACTGATGAATCAAGCAATGCAGACCAAACAGTAAGCACAAGTGAATATTTTTATAGCATGAGATTAACAAAGGAACAACAAGATCAAAAGTATATTGATGATATGAAAGCTATAAGCGAAGATCCAAATGCGTCTCAAGAACAAAAAGACATAGCAAATAATGCGTTAATAGAAAAGACTAAGATTCAAGAACAAGAAGGAAGAGTAGAAGTAGATATAACAAGCAAAGGTTATAAAGATGCAATTTGTATGATAGACCAATCACAAGTAAAAGTTTATGTTAAAGTAGATGATAAACTAAGCGAAGAAAATTCAGCTTCAATAAAGAAAGTTGTTGAGGATATAACTGGATTAACAGATGTTAATATAACAGCAATGAAATAATTCGTTGTAATATAATAGGTATTTTGCTATAATAAACATAAGGAAAAACAGGTTTAGATAATAAACCTTAAGGAGGTTTTTGTTTTGGAAAATAATGTAGGTGAAAAAGCCTTAGGAATAGTTAAAATTTCCGATGAAGTAGTAAGTATTATAGCCGGAATAGCAGCAGATGAGATTCAAGGCATAGTAGGAATTCCACATGGAGTTTCAAATAACATATCACAAATATTAAAAGGTAAAAAGACAACTAATAATAAAAGTGTTAAGGTTACTTTAGAAGAAGACAAAGCTGTTATAGAATTAAATGTAGCAGTAGAATACGGTATTAAAATTCCAGAAGTAGTAAGTGAAGTTCAAGAAAATGTTAGAAAAACAGTTGAAGCTATGACTGGTTTAAATGTAGATACTGTAAATGTAAATGTTCAAAACATATATGTTAAAAAACAAGAACAAGAAGCAGTTAAAGAAGTATAATTAAATTGGCTGTTGCATATTTGCAGCAGCTTTTTGTTGTTAAAAATATTTAAAAATTTGTATCATATTTTTATTTATTATAGACATAAATAAGATAATATTGTAATATACATATGTTTAATTAATATATTATAAGTTTATAATACAATTAAGATAGAAAGTATTTTATATACACTTAGGAGGAAGTTATGAAAAGACAAAAATCAAGAGAAAAAGCAATGGAGCTGCTTTTTAGCATGGAACTTAGCAAAAATAGTTATGAAGAAACAATAGAAACTTTTGTAGAAGACTATGAAATGGATCTAAAAACTATTGATGTAGATTATATAAAAACAGTGGTAAGAACAGTAACTTTTGAAATGAAAAAAATTGATGAAGTAATTGAAAAAGCATTAGTAAACTGGAAGTTAGACAGAATATCAAAGGTTAACTTAACAATATTAAGATTAGCAGTTGGTGAAATGATGTTTATAGATGATGTACCAGGAAGAGTTGCGATAAATGAAGCTGTAGAATTAACAAAGAAGTATTCAGATGATAAGAGTTGTTCATTTGTTAATGGGGTATTAGATAAAGTTTTAAAAGAAGTAGAATAGTAGAAAAAGTATAGTATTGGAGGATTATGTGTGATGGGAGAAAGAATAGATGGAAAAAATATAGCTTTAGCAATAAAAGAAGATATAAAAAAGTTTATAGAAGCTAGAAAAAGCCAAAATCTTCAAATACCTAAAGTTGCATCTATATTAGTAGGAAATGATGGAGGTTCTATCTTTTATTTAAATAACCAAGAGAAGGTAGCCATATCATTAGGATTAAACTTTGAAAAAATTCATTTAAATGTAGAAGTAGAAGAAAAAGAATTAATAAGTAAAATAATTGAATTAAATAATGATGATACTGTATCAGGTATTATCCTTCAATTACCATTACCAAAGCATATAGATGAAAAGAAGGTTATAGCTAATATTTCTCCTTTAAAAGATATTGATTGCTTAACATTTGTAAATCAAGGTAAATTGTATATGGGAGAAGAAACATTTTTACCTTGTACTCCAAATTCAGTATTAACAATATTAAAAAGTTTAAATATTGAACTAGAAGGAAAAGAAGTAGTTGTAATAGGTAGAAGTAATATAGTAGGTAAACCAGTATCTGCTTTAATGCTTAAAGAAAACTGCACTGTTACGACATGTCATTCAAAAACACGTAATTTGAAAGAAGTTTGCAGTAGAGCAGATATTTTAATTGTTGCAATAGGAAAAGCAAAATTTATAGATTCTAGTTATGTAAAAGATGGAGCAATAGTAATAGATGTTGGTACTAATTCTGTTGATGGAAAAATAACAGGAGATGTTAATTTTGATTCTGTAATTGATGTAGCATCTTTAGTTACACCGGTACCAGGAGGTGTAGGAGCACTAACAACTACTCTACTTATGAAAAATGCATGTAAGGCAGTGGAAGAGTATGAAAATTAAAACATTATCAGTTTGTGAAGTTAATAATTACATAAAAAAAGTTTTAGATAATGATTTTATACTTAATAATCTTTCAGTACGAGGAGAGATATCAAACTTAAAATATCACACTAGTGGGCATATTTATTTTTCTTTAAAAGATGAATTTTCTAAGATAAATTGTATTATGTTTAAAGGTAATGCTAATAATTTAGATTTTTTACTTAAGGAAGGGATGTCTGTTATTGTAAGTGGTAGAGCCTCTGTTTATACTGCAAGTGGTTCATTTCAGCTATACTGTAATAGTATAGAACAAGAAGGTGTTGGAAATCTTCATGTTAAATTTGAAAAGCTTAAAGAAAAACTAAGTAGGGAGGGGTATTTTAATGATGAATTTAAAAAGCCCCTTCCTAAAAATCCATATAGAGTAGGTATAGTTACATCAGAAACTGGAGCTGCTATTTGTGATTTAACAAACGTTATAAGACGAAGAAATAGTAAGGTGGATATAGTATTATATCCAGCAGCGGTTCAAGGAGTAAATGCTTATAAAACTATAATTGAAGGTATAAAATATTTTAATAAAAGTAAAAGTGTTGATGTAATTATTATAGGTAGAGGTGGAGGTTCTATTGAGGAACTTTGGAATTTTAATGAAGAAGAGTTAGCAATAGAAATTTTTAAATCAAAGCTTCCAATTGTTTCAGCAGTAGGTCATGAAATAGATTTTACTATTTCAGATTTTGTTGCTGATTTTAGGGCAGCAACACCATCACAGGCAGGGGAAATAGTTGTACCATTAGAAAGTGAACTAAATTATAATATAGATAGATGTAAAGAAAAATTGATAGCAATTATAGAAAATAAAATTTATAACGAAAAGTCAAAATTAGAGACATTAAATAAAGTTTTAAATTTAAATTCTCCATCAAATAAAATTGCTAATGAATATATTAATATAGATAATTTAAAAGAAAAACTTAATAATATTATCTACCATAAGATAAAAAGTAATAAAGAAAAAATATTTTCTTTAAATAGCATTTTACAGGCACATAATCCTATAAATATATTAGGTAAAGGTTATGCTATAATTGAAGGAGAAGATAATAGGGTACTAAAAAGCAAAGAATCTTTTAAAGATAAAGAAGATCTATTAATAAAAATGCAAGATGGATATGTAAAAGGGGAATTTACCCTATTAGAAAAGGGGGAGATTTAAAATGGCTAAAAAAGAAAGTTATAATGATATGCTAAATAATTTAGAGGAAATTTTATCTACACTTGAAAAAGATGAATTAAGTTTAGAAGAAGCCATGAAGGAATACGAAAAAGGAAGTAAACTTATAAATAAGCTTTATAAAACTTTAGATAATTTAGAAGGGAAATTTATTACTATAAAAGAGAATATTGAAGTGGTGAAAGATGATGATAATTAAAGAAGTTAAAGAAGAGATAAATAATTATCTAAAGGATTACTTTGAGAATAAGGGAAGCTATAATAAAATAATATATGATTCGGCAAGTTATAGTATAAACATAGGTGGAAAAAGAATAAGACCCATACTTATGATATTAACTTATAGTATGTATAAGGACAAATGGAAGGATATTATAGAAGTTGCAAGTGCAATAGAAATGATTCATACTTATTCATTAATTCATGATGATCTTCCTTGTATGGATAATGATGATTTAAGAAGAGGAAAACCAACTAATCATAAAGTATATGGTGAAGATATAGCAGTTCTTGCTGGTGATGCATTATTAAATGAGGCAATGACTCTTATGATTAAATATTCATTAAACTCAGTAAATAAGAATGCTTTATTAGCAACTTATAAGATAAGTGAAGCTGCTGGAATGAACGGCATGATTGCAGGTCAGATTGTTGATATAATAAACGAAGGTAAAAAAATATCTGCAGATGAATTAAAATATATGCACGCAAAGAAAACAGGTGAACTTATTAAAGTTTCTATTGTAGCAGGAGCATTACTTGGTGATGCAAAGGAAGAAGAAGTTTCAAAGCTTGAAGTCTTTGGAGAAAAATTAGGGTTAGCATTCCAAATAAAAGATGATATACTAGATGTAATTGGAAGTACAGAAAAACTTGGAAAAACTGTTTTAAGTGATGAAGAGAATAACAAGACTAATTTTATATCTATGTATGGTTTAGAGTTTTGCCAAAAGGAATGCAAGAGGCTAACTAATGAATGTATAGAGATTTTAGAAAGTTTATCAGTAAATACAGAGAATTTAAAAGAGTTAACTTTAAATCTTTTAGATAGAGAATATTAAACAAAGGAATGATATGTATGTCAAAATTTTTAGAGAAGATAAATTCTCCGGAGGATGTGCATTATTTAACTAGCAAAGAATTATATGAGCTTTCTGACGAAATAAGAGAATTTTTAATAGAAAGTGTTTCCAAGACTGGGGGACACTTATCTCCTAATTTAGGAGTTGTAGAATTAACTTTAAGTTTATATAAAACTTTTAATCTAGAAAAAGATAAGATTGTATGGGATGTTGGACATCAAAGTTATGTGCACAAAATATTGACAGGCAGAAAAGAAAGATTTAATACATTAAGAAAATATGATGGACTATGTGGTTTTCCAAAAAGAAGCGAAAGTAAATATGATGTTTTTGGAACAGGCCACAGTAGTACATCAATATCAGCTGCACTAGGAATGGCTAGAGCTAGAGATATAAAGAAAGAAGATTATCATGTTGTAGCAGTAATAGGCGATGGTGCATTAACTGGTGGAATGGCTTTAGAAGCATTAAATGATGTAGGGTTTAATAAAACCAATATGATAGTTGTATTAAATGATAACCAAATGTCAATATGTAAAAATGTAGGGGGATTATCTAATCATCTAAATAAATTAAGAATTGGACCAGGATATAATAAATTAAAAGAAGATATAAATTCAACTTTAAATACATCAAATACAGGAAAAGTTATAAGCAGTTATTTACATAGAATAAAAGATGGAGTAAAGCATGCATTAGTTCCATCTATGTTGTTTGAAAACATGGGAATTAAATATATAGGACCAATTAATGGGCATGATATTGAGCTTATGAATGAAGTTTTATCAAAGGCAAAACAAATTCACGGTCCTGTAATTATTCATACAGTAACTCAAAAAGGTAAAGGATATGAGTTTGCAGAACAAAATCCTAATAAGTTTCATGGTGTTTCTCCATTTGATTTAGGAAGTGGAGAATGTGCTATGTCAGGTAAAAAAACTTATTCTAAGGTTTTTGGTGACACTATGATAGATATTGCTAAAAATGATGAAAATGTTGTGGCAATTACTGCGGCTATGCCTGATGGTACAGGCTTGAAAGAATTTTCAAAAGAATATCCTAATAGATTTTTTGATGTAGGGATTGCTGAAGAACATGCAACTACACTTTCAGCAGGAATGGCAAGTGCAGGTTTAAAACCTGTTTTTGCAGTGTACTCAACTTTCTTACAAAGAGCATACGATCAAATTGTTCATGATGTATGTATTCAAAACTTACCAGTTGTTTTTGCTATTGATAGAGCAGGGATAGTTGGAGAAGATGGTGAAACACATCAAGGTGTTTTTGATTTATCATATTTAAGCCAAATTCCAAATATGAGAATATTAGCACCAAAACATTTAGATGAATTATCACTAATGCTTAAATGGGCTCTTAAAGAAAATAAAGGACCAATAGCTATAAGATATCCAAGAGGCACAGATTGTACAGATAATATAAAACCATTAAAAGAAATAGAAAATGGTAAATGGGAAAAGATAATAGATGGAGAAAAAATAGCAATAATAGCTGTTGGAAAGATGGTTCAGCATGTTATGTTAGCTAAAAAGTTATTAAATGACAATGATATTAATCCAACTATTATAAGTGCAACATTTGTAAAACCAATGGATACTGAAATGCTAAAAGAAGTATGTGACAAGGGTTATAATGTTATAACTATTGAAGATAACAACATTAGTGGTGGTTTTGGAAGTTATGTTTTAATGGAGTTAAATAAATTAAACTTTAAAGGTAAATTTAAAGCACTTGGATATGAAGATAAGTTTATTCCTCATGGAGATTTAAAAAATCTTTATAGAGATTCTGGATTAGATGCAGATGGAATAGTAAAAAGTGTTTTAGATATACAAAAGTAAAGGAGAAAATAATGGCATCAAAAAAAGAAAGATTAGATATATTATTAGTTGATAAAGGTATATGTACCTCAAGAGAAAGAGCTAAAACTAATATTATGGCAGGCTTAGTATTTGTTGATGGTCAAAGAGTCGATAAAGCAGGAGAAAAAGTAAATATAGATGCAGATATAGTTTTTAAAGGTGAAGAACTTAAATATGTAAGTCGTGGTGGACTTAAATTAGAAAAAGCTATGAATGAATTTAATATTTCTCTAAAAGATAAAGTCTGTATGGATATTGGTGCATCTACAGGTGGATTTACAGATTGTATGCTTCAAAATGATGCAAGCAAAGTTTTTTCAGTAGATGTAGGATATGGCCAATTTGCGTGGAAATTAAGAACAGATGAGAGAGTAGTTTGCATGGAGAGAACAAATATAAGATATGTAACTCCAGAGGATATTGGTGAAAAATTAGATTTTGCATCAATAGATGTATCTTTTATTTCTCTTAGAACTATTATGCCTGCTGTTAAAAATTTATTAAAGGAAACAGGTGAAGTTGTAGCATTAATAAAACCACAATTTGAAGCTGGTAGAGATAAAGTAGGAAAAAAAGGTGTGGTTAGAGATAAGGAAGTTCATCATGAGGTAATATTAAAGATAGTTAATTACCTTATAGAAAATGAATTTAATATCTTAGGCTTAAGTTATTCACCAATTAAAGGCCCAGAAGGAAATAGAGAGTACTTAGTTTACTTTACAAAAGATAAAGAAAAAGAAAGTAATTTTGAATTAAGTATAATTGATAATATTGTAAATGAATCACATAGCCAGCTTTAAAAGCTGGCTTTAGGTGTATGATAGTGATATAGGAGATTGAGATGAATAATATTGTAATTGCGATAAATCCATCAAAGGATAATGAAGGGAAAATATTGTCTTTAGTAATATCTAAAGTTACTTATGTTTTTTCAAAATCAAAAGTAATTGTACTAAATAGTTATGAATTAAATAAGTATGATTTTCAAGAAGAAGTAGATTTACTGATTGTCTTAGGTGGAGATGGAACATTATTAGGAGTAGCAAGAGATATTAATGATAGATATGATATCCCTATATTAGGAGTGAATATTGGAAATTTAGGATTTTTATCAAGTATAGAAATTCAAGATTTGGACAATGCTTTAAATAAGATAAAGGCTAAAAAATATTCTATAGAAAATAGAATACTGTTAGAATGTAAAGTTGGTATGGAAAATGAGGAAAAGAGTTGTAAAGCATTAAATGATGTTGTAATTGCAAGAGGAACATTATCAAGAATGGCAAGATTTGAAGTTTTTATAGATGGAAAACTTTATTATGAGTTTAAGGGTGATGGTATAATAATTGCAACACCTACTGGTTCTACAGCATATTCTTTTTCAGCAGGAGGTCCTTTTGTATATCCAGACGTAGATGTAATTACATTAACACCTATATGTCCACATACTAGAGGAATGCAACCAATAGTTTTAAAAAGTAGTAGTAAAATAGAGATAAAATCTGAAAATTATAATGGTGAAATATATGTAACTTTTGATGGTCAAGAAGTTATGGAAATAAAGGATAACACTTCAATAATTATAAGTAAAGCAAAAAAAACTGCGAAAATTTTATTGTTTGAAGATTATGATTACTTTAAAGTACTAAGGAAAAAGATTCTTAGTAATTAGTGAGAAGATAAAAGGAGAAAATTATGAAATCAAAAAGGCATAGTAAGATATTAGAAATAATTAATAATATTGATATAGAAACTCAAGAAGAATTAGCAGAAGAATTAAAAAGATCAGGATATGATGTAACTCAAGCTACAGTATCAAGAGATATAAAACTTTTAAAACTTGTTAAGGTGCAAAGTGAATCTGGAAAATATAGATATATAGCTCCAACAAAAGAAGAAAGAGATATAAATGATAAGTTATATAGTATACTAGCTAATGCAGCTATTTCAGTTGATAAAGTAGATAAATTTGTAGTAATAAAGACACTTACAGGTGCAGCATCAGCAGTTGCTGAAGCTATAGATAATATTTATACTAATGATGTAGCAGGAACTATAGCTGGAGATAATACTATTTTTGTATTATCAAGAACAGAAGAAAAGGCTATAGAGCTTATGGAAAAAGTAAGAAAAGTTATTTCTTAATTTTATAAAGGTGGGGTACAATGCTAGTCGAGTTAAATATTAAAAATTTTGCGTTGATTCAAGAATTATCTGTTGAATTTGGTACAGGGTTTAATATATTATCTGGAGAAACCGGTGCAGGGAAATCAATACTTATAGACACTATAGATTATGTATTAGGTGGAAAGTTTTCAAAGGATCAAATAAGATATGGTGAAAATAAAACTATTGTAGAAGCATTATTTTCTATAGAAAATGAAGATATTTATGATGTTTTAGATGAGTTTTCTATTGAAAGAGATGATATGTTAGTTATATCTAGAGAAACTACTATAAATGGGAAGAGCATAATTAAAGTAAATGGTAGAAGCATAGTATTGTCTCAATTAAAGAAAATTAGAGAAAAGCTATTAGATATACATGGTCAGCACCAAAATCAAAATCTTTTAAATAGAGGAACTCATATTTTATACTTAGATGAATTTTGTATTGAAAAGATAAAAGATTTACTTAATGATTTTGAAGAGTTAAGAAGTAAATACTTAGAAAATCAAGAGAAAATAAATAGTTTAAAAGGTAATGAAGATAGAGAAAAGTTAGCCGATTATATTAAGTTCCAAATAGAAGATATAGAAAAAGCAAACTTAAAAATTGGCGAAGAAGAAGATTTAAAAGAAGAATTTAATTTATTATCAAATGCAGAAAAAATTTCAAATAGCTTAGTTAAGTCTTATAGTTATTTAAATTCTTCTAATGAAGGAATATCAGTATTAGAAGGATTATCAAAAGTAATATCAGAATTATCTCATGTAGAAGAACATTTTGAAAAAATAAAAGAAAAGAAAAATCAAATTGAAGAAGCATATTATAATATAGAAGAAGTTACTAGAGAAATTAGAGATATTGGTAGCGAAATACATTATGATGAAGAAGCTTTAGCAAAAATAAATGAAAGAATTTATACTATTGCTATATATAAGAAAAAATATGGAAACTCCATAGAAGAGATATTAGATAATTTAAAAGATCTTAAAGAAAGATATAACGAACTTGTAAATTCGGAAGAAATAATAAACAAGTTAAAAGAAGAGCTTAAAGTATTAGAAGAAAAGATGAAGAAAATCGGTGAAAAGCTTCATCATATAAGAACTGAAGCTAGTGAAATTTTAGAGGAGAAAATAAAAAGAGAATTATCATATGTAGGACTTGAAAAAGCTATTATTAAAATAGATGTAGAATTAAGTGAAAATATGAATACAAGAGGATATGATGAAGTTCAATTCTTAGTTTCAGCAAATCCAGGTGAACCTTTAAAGCCACTGGAAAAAGTTCTTTCAGGCGGAGAATTATCAAGAATAATGTTAGCACTTAAATGTGTCTTTGTAGATAAAGATAAAATCCCAACATTAATTTTTGATGAAATAGATACAGGTATAAGTGGTGCAATTGGAAAAAGAGTTGGTGAAAAAATGTACGAAGTATCTGTAAAACATCAAGTCTTATGTATAACGCATTTACCACAAATTGCAGCTTTATCAGACAATCATTACTTTGTTTCTAAAAAAGTTGAAGATAACAAAACCTTCACAGGAATTAGAGTATTAAATAGAGAAGATAAGATTAAAGAAATAGCAAAAATGGTAGGTGGTGACGAAATAAGTGAAGTTACTATCGAAAATGCAGAAGAAATGGTGAAATTTGCTGAAATAAAAAAAGAAGAAATTAAAAAAGATTCATTTTAGATACATAAGGTATAGAATTAAGGTAAAAAATAAAATCATGGTAATTTAGCATGGTTTTATTTTTTTTATGTAATTTTTTTTAAAATAATAATTTTTGACTTATATAACAAAGTTACTACAGCATATAAAAAAGTCATAGGGGAAAATTAATATTAGAGAAGCAAGGAGGAGATAAAATGATAAAAAAAATAATAAAAAATTTTAGCATAATAACTGCTCCAATAGCTATATTAGCGTTAATTACTTATATTAGTATTTCCCATCTACCTGATAAGATATATGTTAATGAGAGTACGGAAGTATCTGATATATGTATACAAAATTCAAGTATATTAAATAAAATAAACGTTAAAAAAGATAAATTAAATGTAGATTTTTTAGGTGTTATCCCTGTAAAATCAGTTGCGGTACAAAAGGTGGAAGATATAAAGCTATATCCTGGCGGAACAAGTGTTGGAATAAAACTTTCCACTGAAGGTGTTTTGGTTGTAGGCTTCTCAAAAGTTGATGGTGTTAATGGAAGTGAAATTAGTCCAGCAAAAAATGCAGGAATACAGCTTGGAGATGTTTTATTAAAAGTAAATGAAGAAGCTATTGAAAGTTCAAAACAACTTAGTTCAATACTAAGAAACAATAATTCAAGCAGTGTAAATATAGAGTTTTTAAGAGATGGATGTAAATTTAATAAAGAAGTAGAATTAATTAAAGAAGGCGATGAATATAAATTAGGCCTTTGGGTAAGAGATTCTACTGCGGGAATTGGAACTCTTACATTCTATCATAAAGATAGTGAAACTTTTGGTGCTTTAGGACACCCAATTACTGATGGTGATACAAATACTACATTTACCATTAAAGAGGGTGAACTTTTATCTGCATCAGTATTAAGCGTAAGAAAAGGTGAAAAAGGTACTCCAGGAGAATTAAGGGGATTATTTGTAAATGAAAAAAATTCTATAGGAAATATTCAAAATAATACTTCCTCAGGAATTTTTGGTCAATCATATGTTCCTTTAGTTAATTCAGAGTTTAATCAACCGATGTCTATAGGGTATAGAAATGAAATAACAGAAGGAAAAGCTACCATTATTACAACAATAGATGATAGTGGTCCTAAAGAATATGAAATAGAAATAGTTAAGCTTCTCCAACAAGATAAACCAGGTCCTAAGAGTATGATAATAAAAGTTACTGATGAAGAGCTTTTAAGTAAAACTGGTGGTATAGTTCAAGGAATGAGTGGAAGTCCAATTATCCAAAATAATAAAATAGTTGGAGCTGTAACTCATGTGTTAATAAATAAACCTGATATAGGATATGGAATATATATAGAGTGGATGCTAGAAGATGCAGGTATATTAAATTAAGATAAAACAATAAAAAAGGTAAAGATTTTAGAGATTTTTACCTTTTTTTATTTAAAAAACTTATTTGCGTATATAAAGATGTTGCGAAATTACAAAAATATTAAGAATATATAAAATATATAAAAAAATTTCAAGAAAATGTAAAATTAACTGTTTTTATTTTAAATTTTATGTTATAATATAATCAATGTAGTTATAAAAATAGTAAATATAATTAATTTTACAGGAATTACAGTAATATTAGCAAATGGATTAAATACTTATAATATAAGTTTTATTTGAAAGCCAAATTAATAAGGGGTAAGAAAGGGAGATCAAAAATGAATGGAAATAAAATATCAGTTATAATTGCTGACGACAACAAAGAATTCTGTAGTATTTTAAATGATTACTTATTAAATCAAAGAGATATAGTTGTAACAGGAATCGCTAAAGACGGACGTGAAGCTTTAACGTTAATTGAAGAAAAAGAACCAGATTTAGTAATACTTGATATAATAATGCCTCATTTAGATGGATTAGGAGTTTTAGAAAGATTAAATTCTATGAATTTATCTAAATTCCCAAGAATAGTTGTTTTATCTGCAGTAGGACAAGATAAAATAACACAAAGAGCAATTACTTTAGGTGCAGACTACTATGTTGTTAAGCCTTTCGATATGGATATATTTACAAAACGTATAAGAGAAATGTTCAATGATAGTATCATAGCTGAACCGGTAAAAAGACAATCAACTATGCCAACAACAGAAATGATTACAACAAACAGAGGTCCAGTTGACTTAGAAACTGAAATTACAAACATAATTCACGAGATAGGTGTACCGGCTCACATAAAAGGATACATGTATTTAAGAGAAGCTATAACTATGGTTGTTAATGATATGGAATTATTATCAGCTGTAACTAAGGAATTATATCCTTCAATCGCTAAGAAATATAATACAACAGCTTCAAGAGTAGAAAGAGCTATAAGACATGCTATCGAAGTAGCTTGGGGTAGAGGACAAGTTGAAGCTATCAATAAATTATTTGGATACACTGTTCATAATGAAAAAGGTAAGCCAACAAATTCAGAATTTATTGCAATCATTGCTGACAAGCTAAGATTAAAGAATAAAGTATCTTAGTAGCTTATAAATGCAGTAATATAGCGGTTGAGCATATAATTGCAGTTTTGTCAAATTCATTGTAATTATAGCACTAAACTGTTTTTCGTATCATAAGATTAATAAAATTTAATATTTAAGAATGTAAGCCTTCTTTGGTCGTATGACTAAAGGAGGTTTTTTTTGTGCCTAAAATTATAAAAAGGAATAATATCAATGTTTATATAGAAAATTTTATGGAACATTGTAAGTTAAAAGGCCTAAGTAAAAAGACAATGAATTCTTATGAAGGAACTTTAAGATTATTTTCAAAATTTCTAGAAGAAGAATATCAGATAGGAAATGTTGTCGGAGTTAAGCATAAACACATAAATGAGTATTTAAAGTTTACTAAAGAGCGAGGTAAGTATAGTTATGTTTCTAATGATAAAACTGTTGCTTTAAATAATCCTGCTAATAGACAAGACCTAGGTAAGAAAATATCTAATATAACGATTAATAATTACATTAGGAATATGAAAGTATTTTTTAATTGGTGTATTGTCGAAGGAATAATTAAAAAAAGTCCAATGGATGATATAGAATTTCTTAAAGCAAAAAGAAAAGCAAAAGAAGATATTTCAGATGAAGATTTTATGGCACTTATTAAAGTAATGGATATAACTAAGTTTCATGAGTATAGAGATTATGTTATAGTTCAGCTGATCATGGATACTGGAATGAGATTAGGAGAAACACTATCTTTAGAAATAACAGATGTGCATTTAGAAAAGAGATATATTGAAATCCCAGCAGAAATAACTAAAGGTAAAAAAGATAGAGTAGTATTCTTTAGTAATACAATGATGACGATTTTAAGAAAGTGGATACAGTATAAAGATAGATATACAGATGATGAAATAAGGGTATTTTGCACTAAATCTGGCACTAAGTTTGAAGTGAGGAATTTTGAAAGAAATTTTAGAGTGTATAGAGAAAGAGCTGGTATTAGTAAGAATATTACACCACATGGATTAAGAAATAATTTTGCAAAAAGATTTTTAATGAGTGGCGGTGATATATATACACTTTCAAGGATATTAGGTCATAGTTCTGTTGTAGTTACTGAAAAAGCTTATTTAGATTTAACAGTAAGTGATATAAGAAAAAACTATAAACAGTTTAGTCCATTAGAAAATATGAATAAAAGATAAAACAAAAGGAGCTACGCCAATAGCTCCAACTGCAACAATTAAATATTGTTAAATTAACTTTGTATATCCCTCTTGGAGATACCTAAACCGTAATTAAATGGTATCAAAAAAAAGAAGGATGTGCAAGGCTTAGTTTCCTATTGCCTAAAATTGCTATAGGTCAGTTGTCTAAGCACTAGAACAACTATAAATAACTCTAGAGGTCAGTTGAGCCAATGCAGTAAAATCAACTATAACACGATTATATACTATTCCCTTCTTTAGTGGTGTTATGTACGGTGAGGGCTACCATAAAAGGCTCGGAGGTTACTTGGGAGATTAATATCTCGGTAGGTACTGGCATTGTTTCGACAACTTGTAGGACAAGCATTATAAGTAAAAAGCTAGTATTGTTTTAAACAGTAAATAAGAAGGGTGTCTAGGCGAAGGCTCAATGCTTTATACAGACTATATATGACAGTTTATCTACTTATGTTGCAATAGTAATAGTTTTATGTTGCAATAATAGGTAGATAAATTATCATGACTCTGAACTCATACATAACCAGACTATATGGAGGGAAATACATGAAGGATTATGAAAAAGAATTAATTAAGTTATATAATGAAACTTTTGGTACTTTAGAAGAAGTAAGCAGGGTAGTTGGTATATCAAGAAATAAAGCTGCTTCAATATTGCAGAAATATGATGTAGTTAGAAATAGTAAAAGGGTTGAAGTTGCAAAAGAATTATACAGTACTAAGAAATATTCAGTAACTCAATTAGCAGTAAAAGTTGGGATGACAAGAACAACATTAGCTAAATATCTTAAAGAAGATAATGATATTGAAATGTTTAATCCGTTAAAAATATATGAGTATAATGAAGATTATTTTAAATGTATAGATAGTGATGAAAAAGCTTATTGGTTAGGGTTTATTTGCGCAGATGGCTCCATAGTAGAAGCAAAAACATATCTAACTTTAGAAATAGGATTACAACTTAGTGATAGAGAACATTTAGTGAAATTTCTAAGAGCATTAAGTTTTAAAGAAAGTGATATAGATAAGAAAATAAGAGTTAAAAATATAAGATTAAAAGATAAGACTTATAAAAGCTGTAGTATTGTAATTAACAGTACAAGGATGTGTGAAGATTTAATTAAACTAGGTGTTGTTCCAAGAAAATCATTAGTAATGAAGTTTCCGAATAAAATAAGCAAACAGCTAATACCTGCATTTTTAAGAGGATATATTGATGGAGATGGTGGATATAATATTAGGTATAGAAGAGATGGAAGTAAATCAGTAAGACTATATATAATCGCAACAGAAGAGTTTTTAAATGAATTCTATAATTTTTATAAAAGACAAGTATCACCTACTAAATTATTAAGCAAAAAAGGCACTCCTGTGCGACAGTTAGAAAAGGGTGGTAGTGAAGCAGAATATATAATTAGAAATATTTATGAAGGAGCAACTGTTTATTTAGAGAGAAAATATAATAAAATTAATTATTTATTTAAATAATATAATAAGATTATATGATTAGGTTAAGTAGAAATAATAAAAAAATTAAGGAAGATTTTCATATATAGTACCCGATGATAAGGTATAGATAATATGATAAATCTCCCTTGTTATTATATAAAAGGCAATTACATTATAATTTAAAATAACTATTATTTTCAGTAGGGATAAATCCTTTAAACATGTTTTCTCTAAGTGGATTTAGTATATTAATAGCAGAAGTTATATTCGGATATGTTAAAGCAGAATACACATCTGGCTCCATTTCAATTTCAAGTTCAGCATAAATAGCTTTTAATTCATTATTTAGAATATGATAATCTTTAGTAGTTTCAGTCATAGAATAATAAATATCCCATTGAGAATTAACTAGCTTTTTAAATTCATAAGCATAATCATTTAGGATAGATAAGCATTCTTTACTACGATCACGCATGCCATTAACAACTAATATATCTAAGTCATGCTTAATTTCTGCAAGATATGTAACAACAAAATTATTATAAATATCAGTTAAGAAAGCTTTTTCTTCTAATAATCCATCTATAGATTTAGTAAGTTTTTTTATTTCAGAAATTTTACTAATGTCGCCTGTTGCTAACAGCATTTCTTTCTTTTCATTATTCTCTTTTATTTTTTTAGATAAAGTATCTATTTTCTTAGATAGCTCTTCTTTTCTAGCATTTGCAGTATCAATTTTATTTCTTAAATGATTTAGTTCATTTAATGATTGTTGATATATTTTAGCATTATTTAATTTACTCATTTTTTATTACTCCTTTTTAAAAATTATTTGCTTCTTCTAATATTTCCTCTAGTGTTATATTAGCAAGATTAGAATGTTTAGTATTAGTTATTGGTTCCTCTTTAAAATGTTCAGATAGCTTAGCTATAATTTCAAAAGCTTTTAACTTATGATTTGGATTTAGCGAGTGAAGTAATATATCCTCAATCTCTGTTAATCCTTGAAATGTTAACCAAGTAAGTTTCTTATCTAAAGCTTTATTTAATTCTGATTTAAAGTTCTTATTATCAAACCAACTGTAAATAGTACTTCTACCAATATTTAATTCACAGCTAGTTTCTGTTATAGATTTACCAATTGATAGCATTTCAATAGCTTGTTTTTGGTTTACTGTTAGATTATTTTTTTGAATAACTTGCTGCATAATGACGTTTGACCTCCGAGTGATTTAGATTAAGTTTAGTATCTAAATGATATAATATCCTTAAATAAGTCTCTTCCTTAATATTACTTCTGCCTTTGATAATATCGCAGATTCTTTGAGGACTAAGTTCTACAATATCAGCAATTTGACGGTAACTTAAGCAGTAAGAAAATCTTATTTCCTGTAATAATTCTGATAATGATACTCCATATTGTAATAAGTATCTAAATAAACCTAATAATTCTTTTGTAATCTTCATTTGATTACCTCCTAATAATATTTTTATCTTTTCACCTATAAGTCCGTCATATATGTAAAACTACAACCTATTACTAAAAAATATTGTATATATTTCAGATAGCATTGCTGTAACTATATTTATGGGTGGTCACCCGTTTGAGGGGGGGGAGAGATAAAGAGAAAGTTCTTTAGATAAGCTTAGATTAAACTATATATTTATTAAATAATTTATAGTGTTAAAACGATTAAGATAAGTAAGTTGAAATGATGATAATTATAGTAGATTTGCTATATATGAAGATTGTTTAAGTAATTATATATATGATAATGAAAATACTACTCCCATAATAAAAACTGCTATAGAGCTTATATGGCTAGAATAAATAAAATAGTATGATTAACTTAATAATAGAGAATATAGTTGGATACAAGACAAATTAGTAGATGAATAGTTTTTATATCAGAATTAGTATAAAGGTGTTAGATAATAAAATAAGATAGCTCCAATAGATTTAATTACTGTAGATATGATTACTAATAGTAGTGAAAACACATGACTCCTTCTATACAAAAAAAGTGTGTAAAAATCATTTGATTAAGGTTACACTTGAAAAAGCGGGAAATAGCTGGGTATATAAGTATAATTAGCTATAAATTATGTTACCTAAAGTTGAATATGATTTAGGTTACAATATATAATAAAGTTACTGAAAAATAGTAATGTGGGGAGATAATAATGATATTTGGATATACAAGAATTTCAACTAAGAAAGATACTCAAACTACAGAGAGACAGGTATTAACTTTAAATCAATACTCTATAACTAATGGTTTTAATTTTGATGAAATAATAGAAGAAAGAGTAAGTGGGACTGTTAAAGCTGAAAATAGAGTAGAGTATAGTAAGTTAAAGGATAAGCTTAGAAAAGATGATATATTAGTTATAACTGATTTAGATAGATTAGGAAGAAATGCTGATGATGTAATAATGGAGTTGAAACAACTTAAACTGCAAGGAGTTAGAGTGGTGGCTTTAGATATGCCTTATATGAGTGATTGGAATAAAGCTAATGATAGTAGTATATATGATATGATTATTGATATTGTTATTACTATAAAGGCTCATATGGCTCAACAGGAAAGAGAAAAGACTATAACAAGAATTAATCAAGGATTAGATGTGGCTAGAGCTAAGGGAAAGAAATTAGGTAGACCAGAAAAGGAGCTTCCAAAAGACTTTAAGAAATACTATGATAAGATGATTAATAAAGAAATTAATAAAGTTGAGATGGCTAAATTACTAGGTGTATCACGAAAACATCTATATACTATGATTGAAAAATATAATAATGAAAATAATTTGAGTAGCTGCTTATAGTGTAGCTATTCTTTTTTATGTAAATTTTTAATGTTTAGTATTGTGCAATAGGTATGGAAATTAAGAAATTTATATTAAATTGAAATGTCACAGTATAGTTTATTATTAGACATATATAGTGAGGTATAAAAATAAAATAAAGATACTTCAGTAGGAGGAAAAAGGATGGCAAAAATACTAACGTTTAAAAATTTGGATAATAAAAGTTTGGATATTGAAAGGTTAAAAAGTAGATATTTTAATTTGAAAGAAAATAATTCAGAGTTAAAGAAAATAAAAAAATATGAGGAAAAAATATTATTTGAGCTATTACAATTAAGAGGAAATTATACTATGGTAGATGCTGCATTTGAGATAGCGGAAATATTAGACTATGATGTTAATACTGTATTAGAAACATTTATTATGCTTCAACGAATAGAGATAAGAGGAGAGTCATTAGAGATAGATGAAAGAATTAATATAAAAGTAGACTTATCTAAGAAAGGATTAAAACCTATTGAAATAATAGCATTTTTTAAAAAATTCTATTTCAAAACGTATAAGTTCGAGTATAAAGTTAATTATGCTAAAGATATTAATCAAGTGAAAAAATTACACGTTAATTATAATGATGATGAGATTTTAGAAGCTATAGAAACTTTTATAACTGATTACAATATAAGATATGAAAACAGAAAATATCCATTTCCTACAATTGGAGCATTCTGTTCGTGGGGAATAGAAAGAAGTTATAGTGTAAATAGTAGTAAAAAAGCTATTTATTATGATAGATATAAAGATAAAGATGACGATAAGGAGTTTACATTATTTTAGGAAATGGAATCTATTCAGAATATGGATTATTTTCATATCCTTTATTTATTAGTAAGAGATAAGCTGTAATATATAGTAACAATAGATAAGCTGTTATTTAATATATATATCAGCTAATATTTAGAAAGATATATATTATTTTTAAGACCGAATGATAATGAGGGCTAGTTTTGGTTACTTTATTAAAAGAACATAGAGAATACTTTTAATAGTAACTTCGTTACTGGGATATTCATCCCTAATATAGTAACTTCGTTACTGGGATATTCATCCCTAAAAATTTTATATATATTATATATTCTTTAAGAGATATAGAGTGAAAGCTAGTAATATAGCCGTTTAAAAGCTATTTTAACTGTTTTTTACATTATAGAACAGTTAAAAATTTTATTTATCAGAAAGTTAGTCACATTATCACATCACTACAAACATATTTAGTGAGGTGATAAAAGTGTTAAAAAAATATATAAAAAATGATTTTAAAATTACAGTAGTAGACTCAATAATGGGAAGTGGTAAAACTTCATGGGCAATAAAATATATTGATGAATTGCCAGAAGTTATAAAAGTTATATTTGCTACTCCGTTTTTATCAGAAGTTGATAGGGTTATCAAAAATGTAAATAGTAGAAAGTTTTATGAACCAAATGAAAAAAATGATAAGGGAACTAAATTAAATGGTTTTAAAGAATTGTTAAAAAAAGGTGCCAATATAGCCACTACACACAGCTTACTAAGATTAATTGATGATGAAATGCTAGCACTAATAAAGAAGGAGAATTATATATTAATTCAAGATGAATGTATGGAGGTTATGGAGCGAGTTGAGTTTGATAAATTTGATTTGCAATTAATGATAAATAGTAGCTTTATTAGTATGGAAGATAAAAATTGCTTAAAGTGGATAGGTCCGAGCGAGTATAAAGGAAGATTTAAAGAGATAAAGGATAGTTGTATTAATGGGGGATTATATAGATATGGAGAGAGTAGCATATTAATTTCATTCTTAAGAAGAGATATATTTGATGCTTTTGGAACTGTATTTATATTGACATATATGTTTGATGGGCAGTATCAGAAATATTATTTTGATTTTTTTGAAATAGAGTATCAGTTGAAATCAGTATCAAGAGTAGGTGGCGAGTATAGGTTGAGTAGTTATTATGAACAAGGAGGGCAACAGTTTAATAAGTTGATAAACGTATATAATGGAGATTTAAATAAAATAGGTGATGGAATATGTTCATTATCTTCTACAAAATTAAAAGCAATGAATAAGGATGAAGCAAAAATTATAAAAAATTCAATATATAATTACTTTCATAATATAACAAAAAGCAAATCTAATGATAATATGTGGACTACTGTCAAGGCAGCAGAAACTAAGTTGAAAGGAACAGGCTATTCAAAAGGATTTGTAGCTTGTAATAGTAGGGCAACAAATGAATTTTCAGAAAAAAGAAATTTGGCATATATATTGAACAGATTTATTAATCCAATAGAGAAGAACTTCTTTAATGACAATGGAATAGAATTTGATGAGGATAAATTTGCACTAGCTGAAATGTTACAATGGATATTTAGATCAGCAATAAGAAAGGGAGAAGATATAAATATTTATATACCATCTAAAAGAATGAGAAGGCTTTTAGAGGGGTGGTTAAATGATGTAGAATATAATATTATGTTAGAAGAAATGGATGAATTAGATGCTGCTATTGAATTACAAGATGTTTTATAAATGCAAATTAGAGAAAAATGTAGTAAAATAATATATATTAGGTCAATAAAGGAGCGAAAATAAATGGCAACAATAGGATTTGAAGAACAATTATGGGCATCTGCTGATAAGCTTAGAAACAATATGGATGCATCAGAATATAAGCATGTAGTATTAGGATTAATATTTTTAAAATATGTTTCAGATACATTTATGGAAAAATGGGAAGAGTTAATGGAAGATGACCCAGATTTTGCAGAAGATAGAGATGAGTATTTAGCAGAGGGGATATTCTGGGTTCCAGAGACAGCAAGATGGAATTACATAGCAGAAAGAGCGAAGCTACCAGAAATAGGTCAAGTAATAGATGCCGCTTTAGATAGTATAGAAAAAGAAAATGAAACTTTAAGAGGTGTATTACCTAAAAACTATTCAAGACCAGAATTAGATAAGAGAGTTTTAGGAGAAATAGTTGATTTATTCTCTAATATAAATGTTGGTGGAAGTATTGCTAAAGAAAAAGATGTATTAGGAAGAGTGTATGAATATTTCTTAGGAAAATTTGCAGCTAATGAAGGTAAAGGTGGTGGAGAGTTCTATACTCCTAAGTCTATAGTTACTTTAATGGTTGAAATGCTAGAGCCTTATAAGGGATATGTTTATGACCCAGCTTGTGGTTCTGGTGGGATGTTTGTACAGTCTTTAAAATTCGTTCAAGAACATAGTGGAAATGCTTTTGATATATCAGTATATGGTCAAGAGTCAAATCCAACAACATGGAAATTAGCTAAGATGAATATGGCTATTAGAGGAATAGAAAATAATCTTGGTAGCAAAAATGCAGATACTTTCCATGAAGATTTACATCCTTCACTTAAGGCAGATTATATCCTTGCCAATCCTCCTTTTAATCAAAGTGATTGGGGGCAACCTTTATTAGTTGATGATTCAAGATGGAAGTATGGAACACCACCAGCAGGAAATGCAAACTATGGATGGATAGAACATATGTTAGATAAATTAAGCCAAAAAGGAAGAGCAGCAGTTGTACTTGCTAATGGTTCTTTAAGTTCAAATACTTCTAATGAAGGTGAAATAAGAAAAAATATTTTAGAAGCTGATTTAGTAGATGCAATAGTAGCACTTCCAGATAAGTTATTCTATACAACAGGTATTCCAGTTTGTATTTGGTTCTTTAATAGAGATAAGAAGAATAAAGGTGAAACTTTATTTATAGATGCTAGAAAAATGGGAACTATGGTTAACAGAAGATTAAGAGAGTTAACTGATGAAGATATTAAAGAAGTAGCAGCTATTTATCATTCATATAAAGAAAATGAAAACTATGAAGATAAACAAGGCTTCTGCAAGAGAGCTACTATAGAAGAAATAAGAGCTAATGATTATATCCTAACCCCAGGAAGATATGTTGGAATTGAAGAAGTTGAAGATGATGGAGAACCATTTGAAGAAAAGATGGAAAGATTAACAAAAATACTTTCAGAGCAGTTCAAGAAATCTAAGGAGCTTGAAGGAGAAATAAGAAAGCAACTTGGAGGAATTGGATATGAGGTGTAAGAATTTTGATAATTATAAATTAGGTGAGTTGGTAGAGATTTCATCAAGTAAAAGGATATATGCTAAGGAGTATGTAGGATATGGAATTCCTTTTTATAGAGGTAAAGAAATAATTGAAAAGCATAAAGGTAATGATATAAGTACTGAGTTATATATTACTGAAGAAAGATATAATGAGCTGAAAGAAAAATTTGGTGTACCTAATGCAGGAGATATATTATTAACATCTGTTGGTACTTTAGGAGTACCTTACTTAGTTAAAGATGAAGAGTTTTACTTTAAAGATGGTAACCTAACATGGTTTAAATCTTTTAATCAAAAGTGTAATAATAAATTTATTTACTACTGGTTACAAAGTCCTTTTGCAAAAGAACAAATATATAATAGATGTATTGGTTCAACTCAGAAAGCATTAACAATAGACACATTAAAAAAGTTTGATATAAAACTACCGAGCCTAAGAGAACAAAAAGAAATAGTAAATTTACTATCAGCATTAGATAGAAAAATAGAACTAAATAATGAGATGAATAAAACTTTAGAGGAAATAGCTCAAGCTTTATTTAAAAGATGGTTTGTTGATTTTGAATTTCCTAATGAAAATGGAGAACCATATAAATCAAGTGGTGGAGAAATGGTTGAAAGTGAATTAGGGATAATACCTAAAGGATGGGAAATAGGATATTTATCTGATTTAGTAGACTCTATTTCAGTTAAGCATAAATTTAATAAGGATAAGATTATATTCTTAAACACTTCAGATATACTAGATGGTGAAGTGCTAACTAATGAATATTCAGATGTAGCAGCCCTTCCAGGACAAGCAAAAAAGAGTATACAAAAAAATGATATTTTATATAGTGAAATTAGACCTAAGAATAAGAGGTATGCATTTGTAGATTTTGAGTGTGAAGATTATGTTGTTTCTACTAAACTTATGGTATTAAGAGCAAAGTCAATTCTTAGCCCGACATTAATATATCAATTTTTAACTAGTAGTGATACTGTAGATTATTTACAATCAATTGCAGAGTCAAGGTCTGGAACATTTCCACAGATTACATTTAAAGAATTAGAAAAGTTAAAAATAGCGCTTCCAGAACAAGAGACATTATTAAAATGGAATAATAGTATATCTTCATTATTCTATAATATTCAAGAAAATAAGAGAGAAAATAAGTCATTAATTGAATTAAGAGATATATTATTACCAAAGCTTATGAGTGGTGAAATAATAGTAGAAGATATAGAAGCTAATCTGTAATGGATTGGCTTTTTTCTTGTAATAAATAATATGAAGCTTTGTAATAATTAGATGAATGTAGGAGTATAAATTAATATATTATCAAATTTGGGAGGTATATTAATGTCTAAATATATGAGTGATGAGGAATTTAGTAGCTCTAATATAATAAGTTACAGGGAAATTTCAGATATAAGAGATGTTCTAGAAAGTAAAGGTATAACAAATCTTACTGAAAGAATAGATTATGTAAAAGAAAATTATAGTGAGAAAACTTATGTCTATTTTATGTTAGAAGAATTAGATAATAAAATTTTGATGAATTATCGTGAAGCTCCTGAAGAGTGTTCATTATCGATAGGAGCGATAGATGGAATTTTGAGGGCTTTTTTATTTGCATCTAAATATATGCAGGATAGGCTTCCAGAGCATGCTTATAAGTATATTATAAGTAAATCAAGTACCTTTGTATATGAATTGGAGGAGCAGCTAAAAGATATTAAATAAAATTACAGTGAAGAAAGTGTTATAGAAGTTATTTCTACAGGACTTTCTTTTTATTTGTTCAAAATTAAGATATAATTATAAGTAATACTGTAAATAAAGAGGAAGAAAAGTATGAAATTTCAAGAAGCGAGTTTAGAGAATGTTGTAATTGAATATTTAAAAGAAATAGATTATGAATATATACATGGCAGCCAATTAGTTAGAGATGCTAAGGAAGTTTTACTATTAGATAAATTAGAAGAAAGTATTATTAAGATAAACAAAGGATTAGCTATTAGTTCTATTAAAGAAGCTATTCGTAAGCTTAGAACTTTTGAAACTAATGATGTATTTACTAATAATAAGGTTTTTCATAAGTATTTAACAGAGGGAGTAGAGATAACAGATTTTATCAATGGTGAAACTATTTATTCTACTGTTAAGCTTATAGATTATGAAAATATTAATAATAATGAGTTTCTTGTAGTTAATCAATTAGAGATTAATGAAGATGAGGTTAAGAAAATACCAGATGTAGTTGTATATGTTAATGGTATGCCTTTAGTTTTAATGGAGCTTAAGAGTACTTCAAGGGAAGAAGTAACTATTGAAGATGCTTATAAGCAGCTTATGAATTATAAAGAGGTTCATATACCTACATTATTTTATTATAATGCTTTTTTAGTAATAAGTGATGGAGTTAATAGCAAGGCTGGAACTTTAACTGCACCTTTTGATAGATTTATGGCTTGGAAAAAGGTTGAGGCTGATGATGAAGTTATAGATAAGCTTAATTTTGATACATTACTTTACGGTATGTTTGATAAGGAAAGGCTACTTGATATAATTAAGAACTTTATTTTATTTACTACTAAAGGAAAGATAATGGCTGCATATCATCAATATTTTGGTATGAATAAAGCTATACAAGCTGTTAAGAAAGCTGTTGATACTGATGGTAGAGCAGGGGTTGTGTGGCATACACAAGGTAGTGGCAAGAGTTTTTCTATGACTTTTTTAGCAGGTAATTTAGTTAAGGATAAAGCTTTAAATAATCCTACTATATTAGTAATAACAGACAGAAATGATTTAGATAATCAGTTGTTTAATACTTTTGGATCAGCTCATGACTTTTTAAGACAAAAGCCAATTAAAGCAGATAGTAGAGCAGATGTTAAAGCTATATTAGATAATAGAAAAACTGGTGGAGTTATATTCTCAACTATACAAAAGTTTGAAGAAGAAACAGGGCTTTTATCAGAAAGAAGAAATATTATTGTAATGGTAGATGAAGCTCATAGAACTCAATATGGTATGGATGGTAAAGTTGATTTAGACTCTGGAGAAGTTAAGTTTGGATATGCTAAATATTTAAGAGAAGCTATGCCTAATGCAACTTATATAGCTTTTACAGGTACTCCAATAGAAACTACTGATAAATCAACTTATGGAACATTTGGAGATTTAATTGATGTTTATGATATGACACAAGCTGTACATGATGGAGCAACTGTCAAGATTTATTATGAGTCAAGACTTGCAAGGGTTAAGATTGATAATTCTGTTTTAGAGGATATAGATAGGGCTTATTGGGAAATGCAAGTACATGAAGGTGTTGAAGATTATGTAGTAGATGCCAGTCAAAAGAAATTATCTAAAATGGAGCAGATTATAACTAATACTGATAGAGTTAGAGAATTAGTAAAAGACCTTATAGAACATTATGAGGAAAGAGAAAATTTAGTTAAGGGTAAAGCTATGATTGTAGCTTATTCAAGAATAGCTGCTTACAAAATGTATCAAGAGATATTAAGGCAAAAGCCAGAGTGGCAAAACAAAGTTAAGATGGTTATGACTGCTAATAATAGTGATGAAGAAGAAATGGCAAAGGCTATAGGTAATAAAACTTATCAAAAGGAACTTGAAAAAGAGTTTAGAGATGAAAATAGTGAATTTAAGATAGTTATAGTAGTTGATATGTGGCTTACTGGCTTTGATGTGCCAAGTCTTGATACTATGTATATAGATAAACCTATGAAAGCTCATAACTTAATGCAAGCTATAGCAAGAGTTAATAGAGTTTATCCAGGTAAAACTGGTGGACTTGTAGTTGATTATATAGGAATTAAGAAAGAATTATTTGAAGCTTTAAAAACTTACACTACAAGAGACCAAGATAAAATACAAGAAAATGAAGAAGGAAGAAAGATAGCTTTAGATATAGTTGAAGTTTTAAGAAATGTGTTCCATTACTTTGATTATAGTGGTTTCTTTGGTGATTGTGATAAAACTAGATTTAAGCTTATAAGAGATGGTGCTGAATATGTGCAGTTAACAGAGCCAAGACAAAAGGTATTCTTAAATGAAACTAAGAGATTAAAAGATGTATATAAGATTTGTACAAGTTTATTATCTAGGCAAATAAAAGATGAAATAGCTTACTTTATAGCAGTAAGAAGTTTTGTATTAAAAACAACAAGAGAAGGGGTTCCAGACCTTGCAGAAGTTAATAAGAGGATATCTGCTATGCTTGAACAAGCTATTTTAGAAGATGAAGTATTATCTTTAACAGAAGCAGGAAGTAAGGAAACATTTGAATTATTGACTGATGAAAACTTAAATAAACTTAGAGCATTACCTCAAAAGAATATGGCAGCTAATATATTAATGAGAGTGATGAAGGAAAAAGTCGGAGATATAAAAAAGACTAATTTAGTAGTAAGTAAGAAGTTCAGAGAAAGACTTGAAAAGATAATTGAAGCTTATAATAACAGAAGTGATGAAGCAGATGTATTTAAAGTATTAGAGCAATTAATACAGTTTAAACATGAGTTATTAGAAGCAATAGATAAAGGGCATCAAATAGGATTAACTTATGAAGAAAAGGCTTTCTTTGATGTATTAACAGCAGACCCAGAAGTTATAGCTGCTATGGGGGATGATACTTTAATAAAGATAGCAAGAGAATTAACTAAAACAGTTAAAGAGAATATGACTCATGCATGGTATGAGAAGGCACAAGCTCAAGCTAAAATGAGAAGTGTTATAAAAAGACTTTTAAAGAAGTATGATTATCCACCTAATAAGAGTAAGGAAGCTATAGAAAATGTATTAGAACAGGCTAAGTTACAATGTGTTAATTTGTAAAATGCTGAAATAAATACAGTTATTATTGTTGACATAACTGTAAAATTTAGCTATGATTATCATATCAAACATAGCACTAAATATATTGAACTTATAGCGACCAAGATATGGCTGTTATTAAAGTTAGATTTTATTAATGTTATGATACGAAGGAATGCTTGAAGCTACTGAATAAGCGAAGTTGAGCGTAGCTCACTATTTGGATATACTGTTCACAATGATAAAGGTAAGCCAACAAATTCAGAATTTATCGCTATAATTGCTGACAAGCTAAGACTTAAGAATAAAGTGAGCTAGTGAGGCTGTGAACGTAGTAAAATCAACGTAGAACACAATTTAACAATTTGTCAAATGTATTTCAGTTATGCTAACTAATTACTTTTTGACATTACTAAACTTAATAAGCAAAGAAAGTTAGAACACTTTCTATTGGTTGTTTAATACAAACAGCTAGTAGGAGGTGTTTTTTATAATTTAAATTACTAAAAAATAATAAAATACATAAATAATTTTACAAAATAAGTATGAAAATGTATAATATAGAATGATAAAACAATAAGGGGGAGAAAAAATGAGGAAGATAAAAAATAATGTAATGAAAAAAACAGCACTATTAACATCAATATTTATGGCTTTTTCATTAATATTAAACAGCAATAAAGCTTCTGCTGGAATATTTAAGAAAGAAAATTCTATTATTATTGATGTTACAGATTTCGGAGCAGATCCAAGTGGTAAGAAAGATAGTACAGAAGCCATCTATGAAGCTATTGAATCAGCAAAGGAATATAATAATGAGGTAATTATTAATTTTCCAAAGGGTGAATATCAAATTTACAAAGATAACGCTCAAAAACGAGAATATCACACTTCAAATACAAATAGTATGGAAAATCCAATTAAAACTATAGGTATTTTAATTGAAGAACAAGAAGATTTAACTTTAGAGGGAAATGGTTCACTATTTAATATGCATGGTAATATGATGGCTATTGCTGTGGTTAAATCTGAAAACGTTAAACTAAAGAACTTTTCTTGGGATTTTGAAGTTCCTACAACATCAGAAATGACAGTTTTAGATATAGGTGTAGAGGATGATAAAAATTATATTGATTATTATATACCATCAAATTTTAGATATCAGATAGTAGATAATAATACAAATATTTTATGGACAAGTGAAGAAAGCCCATATACTGGTAAATATTATTGGACACAAAAAGGGCACCATAGTAATTCATATGCTGTAGTTATATATGATCCCGAAATAGAAGTTAGTAGAAGATATCAGTTAAGTTCTAGTCCTTTTAACGGAGTAAATACAATAACTCAACTTAATGAAAACACAGTTAGAATAATTTATAACAATGCAATTCCATATGGTCAAAAAATAGGTGTTGTAAATGAAATGTGTACTTCAGCAATGAGAGAAACAGCAGGAGCATTTATTTGGGAGAGTAAAGATACTGTATTAGAAAATATAAATATTCATTATATGCATGGATTTGGATTTTTAACACAAATGAGTGAGAATGTAACTTTTGATACCGTTAATTTTATGCCAAGAGAGGGGACAGGAAAGTATACAACAAGTTTTGCGGACTTAATACATGTATCAGGGGCAGCTGGTAAAATAACAATTAAAAACTGTAATTTTTCTCATGCACATGATGATCCAATTAATATACATGGAACATTTACAAGAGTAGAAGAAAAAATTGATAGTAAAACATTAAAATTAAAATATATACATTCTCAACAAGGTGGATTCCCGCAATATTATGTAGGGAATGAAGTTGCTTTCTTTACAAGAGATACATTAATGTCTCCAGATAATGAAGAAAAAATGTATACAGTAAAAGAAGTGATTCAAGCAGGTGAAGAAGGTAATGATTTAAGAACTATGATAGTAACTTTTAATGAAGAGTTACCAAGTGATATAGATGAAAAAATAGGAGATCAGCCAAAGTATGTTGCAGAAAATGCAACTTATACTCCAGAATTAGAGATAGTAGATAATATATTCCATACAATTCCGACTAGAGGAATTCTTTCAACAACAAGAAAATCAGTTTTAATAGAAGGTAATGAATTTAGGAATATGGGGATGGCTACTATATATTTATCAAATGATTCAGCTAATTGGTATGAATCAGGCCCTATAAGAGATTTAACTATAAGAAATAATAAGTTCTATATAAGAGAAAGTGGACAAATTGAGTGGAGATTTAAATCGGCAATTTATATTAATCCAGTAACATTAGGTGGAGCTTTACCTTCAGCAGAAAGTCCAATTCATAAAAATATAACTATTGAAGATAATGAATTTTATATGGAGCATGATGCAGTTGTAAATGCAGAAAGTGTTGAAAATTTAACTATAAGAAATAATAAAGTATTTAGAGATAATCCTAATGTTCAATTAAATTTATCTTTAGATAATACAACCTTAAATGAAAATGAAAAAGCAAATTTAACACTAGAAAGCACTGGAACACAGATTTCAGGAAATGAAGAAAACGTATTTTACTTTAGAGGTTGTAAAAATGTTATTTTAGAAGGAAACACATATGACGATGGATTAATAAAAAATGCAGTTGTTACAAATATGCCTTTAGATTACATTACAAATAGCGATGATATAACTTTAAATGGAAGTACTACTCCAAGTATGCCGGTAAATAATATTAAATATGTAAGTTTAAATCCAGCTGTAGCAACAGTTTCAGCTTCTGGTGAAATAACAGCAATATCTTCAGGTGAAGCTGAAGTATTAGCATATTATGTATGGAATAATACTTCAATTGAATCAAACAAAGTTACAGTAACAGTTGTTGGAGAAAGTTTAGAAAAAGCAGATAGTATTGAAATTACTAATAAAGATAATAGTATTATAGAAAAATTAAGTGAAGGTATTAAATTCAATGCAGAAGTATTACCAGAAAATCTTTCAAATCAAATAAAATGGTCTGTAACTAATATAGATGGTACTAGTACTACTAAGGCTACAATTGATGAAAGTGGTTTATTAACTGCAAAAGAAAATGGAGTTATTATTGTTAAAGCTAGTATAAATGGATTAGAAGCAAGTAAAACAGTAGTAATATCTGATGAAGCTACCTCATATATACCAAGCTATGTAAATATAGTAAATGAAAATTCCCAAAATTTAACTATAAGTGAAAATGGAGAATCAGCAATCATAAAAATGGAAAGAGGAGATTTATATAACAGTGATAATAATATAAGAAATCTTGTATTAATTGATGTACCAGATTCAGTTAGTGCAGATGATATGAGATTTACTGTTAAAGTAGATAATCTTCCGTTAGCTGAATCAAACAGATGGGATACTGCTTCAGTATTACTATTCAAAGATGTAGATAATTATATATCTTTAGGTAAAAAATCACATTATAATGGATTAGTTACTGTAAGAGAAGTAAATGCATCTGCTATAGAAAATGATAAAAGTGGAAGTGTAAATGAAAGTACTTTAATTTTTGATGTGTATAATAAAGATGGAAATGTCACTATTAGCTACAAAACTCCAGATGGTGAGTATATAGAATGGGGAAATTTAGATAGTTCTTTCTTAGGAGAAGATTATAAAATAGGTTTTGCTGTTTGGAACCATGATGGAAGAGATAAGGATGTAACATTCTCAAACCTTAAAATTGCAACTGGTTCAGAATATAATAAACAAGAAATTGAAGCTATAGATAGCATAAAACTTAAATCTACAAAAAATAATAAACCTACTATTTCAGATGTAACAATAGAAAATACATCAGTAAAAATAGGGGAAGAGCTTGAAGTTAGTTATAAATATTACGATGAAGATAATCATAATGAAGAAGGGTCTATTTACAAATGGGAAACTACAAGTGCTACAGGTAAAACAGTTGAATATACTTCATCTAAAACTTATATAGCTAAGATTTCAGGAAGTATAACCTGCACAGTTTATCCAAGAGATCAGTATAACAGATTAGGAGATCCAGTAGTTAGTAATAGTGTTGAAGTAAGTGAAAATAAAGTAAATGGAACATTAGAGAGTATAAAAATAAATTCAATAGAATTAAGTGGATTTGAATCTGAAAAGTATGAATATGATTATTATTTAACTAATAGTCAAAATAATTTAATATTATCAGGAGCATCAAATAATGATAGTGATAATATTAAGGTAACTTTAAATGGAGAAGTTATTTTTGATGATATAGATAAATTTAGTAAAGAAATTACTTTAAATAATAGTGGTGTAATAACTATTGAAGTTGATCCAGTAGGTTTATTTAAGAGTAAAAAAGTATATACAATAAATGTAAATAAGTTAGTAGATAACTATGCTAAGCTTGATACAATATCAATTGAAGAAATGGATATTAATATAAGTGATAATATTAATAGCTACTATCACTATAATGTTAACTCAGATATTAAAGACATAACGTTAAGGTTATCTGCAAATGAGAGAGTTGGAAGCATTAAGGTTTATGAAACTGAATATAGACGTGAAGTTATTAATAATTCACTAGACAACAATAAATTTGAAAATAATGTCACTTTAGCGTCAGGAAATAATCTTATATTTATTGAAGTTACTGCAAAGGATGGAGTAACAACTAGCAAGTATATTATAAATGTTGCAAGAATGCCTTCTAGAGATGCAACATTAAGTGATATAAAAATTAATGGAGATAGTATTGACGGCTTTGAAAAATCAAAATTAGAATATACTATTAAATTAACAGAAGAAGAAAGTAAAAATATTACTGTGGAGGCTACTGCAAATAGTTATTACTCAACTATAAGTATTACTAATAATAATGAAAGAGTGGAAGCAAACAAAAAAGATGTTGAATTAAAGCCAGGACTTAATGAAGTTGTAATAGCATGTAAGGCTGATGATTTATGGACAACTAATTATTATACATTAAAGATTTTAGTTTCATCAGATTCTAATGCAACATTATTATCATTAGAAACTCCAAATAACAATTTAGATCCTATTTTTGAATCAAATAAGACAGAGTATAGCATAACAACAAGTAAGCAAGATTTTGAGTTAGTTGCAGTAGCACAAGAGGAAAATGCAACTTTAGAAATTTCGATAAATGGAAATAAGCTTAAAGCAACTAATAAAATAGAAATAAATGAAAAGCTTGTGGCAGGTGAAAATTTAGTTTCAATTAAGGTTATATCACCAGATAAATTACAAGAAAAAATTTACAATATAAATATTACAGCAAATGAATTTGTTTATCTTTCAGATTTGAATTGGAATCCAGAGTCATATGTTGGTTATGGAACATTTAATAGAGATAAAGCACCAAATGGCGGAGTAATTACCTTATTAAAAGATGGAGATGTTAAAAGTTTTGAAAAAGGGATTGGGGCACATGCTCAATCTGAATTAATTTTTGATATAGAAGGTAAGGGATATGAAAGGTTACAAGGATTTGCTGGTGTTGATTATAGCCAAGCTACAAGTTTAAATGGGCAAGTAACATTTAAAGTGTTATTAGATGGTGTAGAAGCATTTAATAGTGGAGAAATAAATGGAAGTTCTGAATGTAAGGAATTAGATTTAGAATTAAATGGAGTTAAAGAAGTTAGATTAATAGCATTATCAGGCCTTAATAATTGGAACGATCATGCTGTATGGGCTGATGCTAAGTTTTTAACTACTTTTGATGAGGTTATACCTCCAGTTAAGGATGCTGATTACAATGATGATGGTGTTATAGATATTAAGGATTTAGGAATGGCATCTAAAAATTATGGTAAAGATATACCACAATATGATATTAATAATGATAATATTATAGATAAATATGAAATACAATTTATAATGGATAAGATATTAGAAAAATAAATCGATTAAAAAGCTGCTATAAGACTGTAAAGTTTTGTAGCAGTTTTATTTTTTTAAGTTATAAACTTAAAAACTTAATTTTAATTATATATCAAAAATTAATTTATAAAATTTAGTGTTAAAATTTAATAAATTAAGTAAACTAAAAGTGAACGGATATAAAATTATACAAAAAGGAGAATGAAATGGAAAAAAATATACTTAAAAATATAGAAGAGCATCTGTTAAATGATGAAATTCCATCAACTTATTTAAAAGAAATAAGGTCGTCATTAAAAGACACTCCATTAGAAATAGTTCTTAGATTAAAAGGAACTATGCAAAATCCAGAGTTTCATCCAGAAGGGGATGTGTGGAATCATACATTAGAAGTTGTTGATATAGCAGCAAAGCTTAGGGAGTTTGCAAATAATAAAGAAGCCTTTATGCTTGCAACATTTTTTCATGATATAGGAAAGATAACAACTACAAAAAAGAATAAGCAAGGAAGATGGATTTCTTACAATCATGATACTGAAGGAGAAAAAATAATAAGAGAAATATTAGATAATTATGATATAAATGAAAATAAGAAAGAAATAATAATAAATTTAGCTAAATATCATATGCATCATATTTATATAAATAAGGATTTACCATTTGGAAAGCCAGAAGCAATGATTAAAACAGTTGATATGAATGATATGCTTTTAATGTTCTTAAGTGATAAATTAGGAAGAGGTCAAAAAGAAAAAGATAAGAAAATGAAAGAAATTGAGGAAGTAAAAAGTATTTTAGAAAAGTTGAAAAATAATAATCAATTAAATTTCCCTAAAGAAAGTGAATTTTTTGAAAAAATTATAAAAAAATTATAATTTACATATATTCACTTATGAATATATTTAAACATCTCATCATAGTATTAGTATACAGCTATATATTAGGAGGTGTTTAAAATGAATATATTAAATAAACTTAATTTTAATTATAAGGAAAATAAGCTATTTTACATGATGGTTTTTGTATTCTTTTGCGTGGGTATTGTACTAGGTACATATATGGTAAAATATATGAATTTAAATGACTCAACAGATCTTGCTGGCTATTTTTCATCTTTTACAAAAAGTATTACAGAAGATCCAGTAAATAATAAAGTTTTGCTTATTGATATATTAAAGAAAAATTTAATGCTAATAGGGATTATTATAGTACTTGCATTTACTGTATTTGGTACACCGTTTATATTACTTGTAGATTTAATTAAGGGTTTTACATTAGGATATACATTTAGCTTTTTAATTTCTACTTTTGATGGAAAAGGTATTTGGCTTGCGTTAGTATCCATATTGCCTCAAAACATAATATATATTCCATGTTTTATAGCTCTTAGTATTGTAGCTATAGAATTTTCTTCAACAAAACTGCGAGATAGGTTCTTTAATAAGAGTAAAGTAAATACAATAGTAGAGAGAGAACTAATTTTTAAAGTAGGAGTTTTATTATGTGTATTCATGGTAGGGACCTTAGTGGAAGCATACCTTAGTCCAGGTTTAATAAGGTTTGTTGTTACCAATGTTTATAAAGTTATTTAATCTGTGATAATATAGAGGAATTTTAAAATAATTGTCGAATAATATAAAATAAGATGGGAATGGGGATAGTTATGAAAGAGATAGTAAACGAGTATAGGGAATCATTACTTCAAAGTCATAAAAGTGAAAATACAGTTTATGCCTATGTTACTGATGTGAATTTATATATAAAATATTTAAATAGTAAAGATATATATTTAGACGAAACAGATAATGTAACTGTTAAAGCGTATATAGATCACCTTTTAGAAGAAGGAAAATCAGAAAGGTCTATAAGTAGAATAGTAATTAGTTTAAGGAGCTTTTATAATTATTTAAAAGAGCATAAAATAATTAGAGATATTCCTAAAATATATTATAAGAGCAGTGATACTTCTAAAAAGTTACCAGAAATACTTACTGTTGAAGAAGTTGATAGAATAATAAAGATAGTAGATAAAGATTGTAATAAAGGTATAAGAGATAATGCATTATTAGAACTTATGTATGCAACTGGAATGAAGGTTTCTGAAATAATTAATCTGTCAGTTGAAGATGTAAACCTTGAATTATCATATGTAAGGTGTCATGATAACAAAAATTATGAAAGACTTATACCAATTGGTAGAAGTGCACAACGTGCAGTGCAAGATTATTTAAAAATAAGAGATATTATAGCATGTCAAGGTGTACCAAATCTTTTTGTAAACTTAAATGGAAATCAACTAACTAGACAAGGAGTATGGAGAATTGTAAAAGAATATTCTCATAAAGCTGGTATAAATAAAGATGTAAACTTAAATACATTTAGACATTCTTTTGCAGTACATTTATTACAAAATGGTGCAAATGTAAGAGCTGTACAAAAATTACTTGGAAATCAAGTTTTAACTTATATGGATACCTATTATGAAATAATAAATAATGATAAAATAAACTTAGTTTATAAAAATACCCATCCAAGGGCATAAGCATTAAAAAAGGGGCTTAAATTAGGAAGGAGATAAACAATATGAAAAGAGCTATTTTAATAGTATTAGATAGTTTAGGAGTTGGAGAATTACCAGATGCTAAAAATTATGGAGATGAAGGAAGTCATACTTTAGATAATATTTGCAAAGCTTGTGGAAAGTTAAATATAGATGAGTTAGAAAAGTTAGGTATCGGTAACATTGAAGGAGTTACTATGCCAAAAGCTTGTGATTCTGCTATAGGTGCATATGGAAGATCAAGCGAAAAATCAATGGGTAAAGATACAGTAACAGGACACTGGGAAATAGGTGGAGTAATTTTAGAAAAACCACTTAATACTTACCCAGATGGTTTTTCAAAGGAAATCATTGATGAATTCTTAAAGAGAACAAACAAGGAAAATATATTAGGTAATACAGTTGCATCAGGAACTGCTATAATAGAAGAATTAGGAGAAGAGCATGTAAAAACTGGATACCCTATAATTTATACTTCTGCTGATAGTGTTTTCCAAATAGCTGCACATGAAGATGTAATTCCAGTTGAAGAATTATACAAAATGTGTGAAATAGCAAGAGAAATGTTAGTAGATAAATGGGCTGTTGGTAGAGTTATAGCAAGACCATTTACAGGAGAAGTAGGAAGCTTTAAGAGAACATCAAATAGAAGAGATTATGCTTTAGATCCATTTAACAAAACTATGTTAGAGTATTTAAAGGAAAGTGGAAAAGAAGTAGCTGCAGTTGGTAAGATTGAAGATATATATAATAAGAAGGGTGTTACTCTAGCTGTTCACACAAAAAATAATATGGATGGAGTAGACAAAACTTTAGAATATATGGATACTGTTAAAGAAGGGCTTATATTTACTAACTTAGTTGATTTTGATATGCTTTATGGTCATAGAAATGACGCAAAAGGTTACGGAAAAGCAATAGAAGAATTTAATGACAGATTACAAGAAATATATGCAAAAATGACAGATGAAGATATGCTAATTTTAACAGCAGACCATGGATGTGATCCTACAACTGCAAGCACAGACCACTCAAGAGAGTACATTCCAATACTTGTATATGGTAAAAATTTAAAAGGAAATGTTAATTTAGGAACTAGAGAAACTTTTGCAGATATAGGAAAGACTATTTTAGATTTCTTTAATGTAGAAAATGAATTAGTAGGAAAAAGTTTTTTAAATGACATAAGAAAATAGCTTTAGGAGGAAGACTTTTATGAGAATGTATGATTTAATAATGAAAAAGAGAAAAGGTGAAGAGCTAACAACAGAGGAAATTAACTTTTTTGTAGATGGATTTACAAAAGGTGAAATTCCAGACTACCAAGCTTCAGCTCTTTTAATGGCTATATTCTTTAATAAGATGAACAAGAGAGAAACAGCAGATTTAACTAATGCAATGGTAGAATCAGGAGACAAAATAGATTTAAGTAATATTAATGGTATTAAAGTTGATAAGCATTCAACTGGAGGAGTTGGAGATAAAACTTCAATATGTTTAACACCACTTGTTGCATCACTTGGAATACCAGTTGCTAAGATGTCAGGAAGAGGTCTAGGTCACACTGGAGGAACTATTGACAAATTAGAAACATTTAAAGGATTTTCAGTAGAGCTTACAGAAGAAGAATTCATGAACAATGTAAATTCTATAAATATCGCAATAATGGGGCAAAGTGGTAACTTAGTTCCAGCTGATAAAAAATTATATGCACTTAGAGATGTAACTGCAACTGTTGATAATATGTCATTAATTGCATCAAGTATTATGAGTAAAAAACTTGCAAGTGGTGCTGATGCAATAGTTTTAGATGTTAAGGTTGGAGATGGTGCTTTTATGAAAACACCAGAAACAGCTAAAGAATTAGCAACAGAAATGGTTAACATAGGAAATATGTTAGGCAGACAAACAATAGGTGTTATTTCAGATATGGATCAGCCTCTAGGATATGCTATAGGAAATAGTTTAGAAGTTATTGAGGCTATAGAACTACTAAAAGGAAATGGTCCTAAAGACTTATTAGAATTAACTTTAACATTAGGATCAAATATGCTTCTTTGTGCTAAGAAAGCAGACACTGTAGAAGAGGCAAGAAAACTTTTATTAGAAAGCATTGAAAATGGTAAGGGATTAGAAAAGCTTAAGGAATTTGTAGCAGCTCAAGGTGGAGATATAACTCCAATTGATGATTATAGCAAGTTCCCTAAAGCTAAATATATAGAGCCAGTTGTTGCACCAAGAGATGGATATATTACTAAAATTAAAGCAGAAGCATTTGGTCTTATTGCTATGGAACTTGGAGCAGGACGTGCAACTAAGGAAAGTGAAATAGATTTAGCTGTAGGTATAGTTTTAAATAAAAAGAGAGGGGAAGCTGTAAGCAAAGGAGATGTATTAGCTTACATACACTCTAACGATATTTCTAAAATAGAAAAAGCTAAAAATAGTATATTAGAAGATATTATAATTGAAGATAAATATGACCTTAATATACCATTAATATATGATATAGTAAGATAACTTGAAAAAATATGATAAAAAGAGTTAAAACTTCTTTTTATCATATTTTTTATTTTCTTGGAAATAATAAACTTGAGAAGGAGGAGAACAAATGAAAAATAAAGTTATAAGTAAAATTTCTATTATTTTATTAAGTGTAATATCCTTAATTACATCAATACCTTTTGTAAATACAAAGGCAGACACTATTAATTATGAGGATTGCTATTATGATGTTAATACTTCTACTACAGAAGAGGGAATGACTGTAGATGCAAAAAGTGCTTTATTAATTGAACCTAGTAGCGGTACAGTATTATATGAAAAAAATCCAGATGAAAAATTTGCACCAGCATCTGTAACAAAAATAATGACAATGTTACTTGCTATTGAAGCAGTAGATAGTGGGAAAATCAAATTAAGCGACACCATAGTTTGTAGTGAAAATGCTAAAAAAATGGGTGGAAGCACTATGCTGTTAGATACAGGAGAAGTAAGAACTGTTGAAGAAATATTAAAAGGTATAGCTATTGCTTCAGGAAATGATGCAGCTGTAGCTATGGCAGAATACTTAGGTGGAACAGTAGATGCTTTTGTTGAAATGATGAACAAAAGAGCTCAAGAACTTGGAATGAATAATACAACTTTTAAAAATTGTAATGGTTTACCAGAAGAAGGACATTTAACAACTGCTAGAGATATTTCTATAATGTCATTAGAATTATTAAAACACCCTCAAATATTAAAATATACAGGAACATATATGGAAACAATATCAGAGGGAAGAAAGAGTCCAATAGAACTTGTAAATCATAATAAATTAGTAAGATTCTTTGAAGGCTGTGATGGATTAAAAACAGGATATACACAAGAAGCTAAATATTGTATATCAGCAACTGCAATGCGTAATGGTGTTAGAATGTTAACTGTAATAATGGGAGCACCAACATATAAAATAAGAAATCGTGATGCAAGTATGCTAATGAATTATGGTTTCTCTAAATTTGAAGGTAAAAAATTATTTGCAAAAGATGATGAAATTGAAAAAGTATATTTAGGCAAAAATACAGATAGATACTTTATAGCAAAAGCTAAAAATGATTTATATATAGCAATGCTTAAAGGTACAGAAGGAGAACCGGAAAAGAACTTAGTATTAGAAGAATTAAAAGATTCCTATACAGAAGGTGAATATGTAGGAAAATGTGAAATTTACATAGGTGATACTAAGGCAGGAGAAGTAGAATTATATTGTGATAGAGATGTAGAAAAAGCAGGCTTCTTCGATAATGTTAAATACAATATGAAACACTTATTTAAAAAAGGTGTTTAATTAAATTATAAATAAGTAAGATGATTAAAAGTTCATGATATAAATTGTAAAGAGCGTTATAAATGTTCTTTACAAAATATCATGAACTTTTCTATATCCCTTTTAATAGTAACCTATATTAATTAATTTCTAATATACAATCTAATAATTCAGCTGGTGTTTTTACAATAAAATCAGCTCCGGATTTTTCTAATTCACCATCTTTTGCATATCCAAACGTAACTCCAATACTTGTAGTACCAGATTCTTTTGCACCTATTATATCATGTTTACGATCTCCAATCATAACTGTTTGTCCAGGGGCAGCACCAAGTTGTTTAAGTACCTCACAAATAACTTCTGATTTTTTTGTTCTTGTTCCATCAAGTTCACTTCCAATAATTAAATGAAAGTATTCACTTAAGTTGAATTTTTCGCAAATAGGAACAGCAAAGTGGGTAGGTTTGCTAGTGGCAACTGCCATTATATATCCATGCTCTTTTAATTTACTTAATACTTCTGGTATTCCGTCAATTACACTATTTTCAAGTAATCCAATAGTAGAAAATCGTTCTCTATAATACTTTATTGCAAGTTCTGCTTTTTTTATATCAAAACCGTAAGATTCCATAAATGAATCTAATAGTGGTGGTCCAATAAATGAAATTAGGTTTTCACATTCCTCTTCAATTCCAAATTTTCTAAGTGCATATTGTACACTTTTAGTAATCCCATCTTTAGGATCTGTTAATGTTCCATCTAAATCAAATAATAAGTATTTTTTCATCCTTAAATGTCTCCTTATATTTTTATTAATATATCATAATATTAATTGGTAATTAGAGATTTAACAACTAAAGATTGTCTAAAGATAGACGTAACTTAAAATAGCCTTTGAAATTAGGATAGATTTGTAATAAAATGAATAAGGAGGATGGTGATAATATTGAAGAGAGGTATTATAGTATTAGCGTTATTAATGTTACTAACAGGATGTAGTAATAATATAAAAGAAGAAAATAATAATACAGTTGAAAATAATGTAGAAGAAAGCCAAGGAGTTAATGAAGAGAAACAGGAAAAGGTTTACTCTGAATTTGAAGGCCTTGGAAAATTATATACTGTAAATAAGAACATTGTAGAATTAGAAGATGGAACTCAAATTTATGATAATTGGGGGGAAACTCCTTATATATATGGAGAATATTTAGAAGTAGATTTTGCAGTTGACTTAATTACAGAATATTTATTAGGTAATGATGGAATATATGCAAATGTAATAGAAAGCTTTGATGGTGAAAGTGAAGATGTTGCTTTAATTAGTGAAGGTGAAAAAGAAAGGTTAGTTGAATCTACTGATTTTTTAAGAGAACAAATGGGAATTGAGGCAGGAGGTCCTATTTATTTTAACTTAAACAAAGTTATTTATAACGGAAAAGTAGGAGAAGATAGTTCAGGAGTATCTATAGAAATTAGAGGACATATATCAGCATACCAAGGATATTATGCATCTATATCAACATTTACAGTAGAAGTATATAAAAAGAACGGTAAGTTGTATGGAATAATAAGTTAATTTAAAAGCCTATAAATAGTATGAAAAGTTATTCATCTATTTATAGGTTTTTTTATTATTAAATTTAAATCTTAAGTAAAGCTTGTTAAGTAGAAATAAGGGTTTAATTTTTAATACGTAATGTAAATATTCGACAATGTAGGTATGTTGTTTAATATACCTATGTTATTTAATATAAGTAAATATAATTTAATATGCTTTAAAGTTGAATATTGAGATAAAGATAGATAAAAAAGGTTATGATAGAAAGCCTAAATTAAATATCTCTAAAATATAATATATATAGTTTAGAAATTGAAAGAGGGGAGTTACGTGACAGAAATTATTCTTCTAATTTTTTTGCCGTTACTAGTAGCTTTAATTTTATTATTAACAAGGGAAGAAAAATACACAAATGCAGTAATAAAGTTATCAGTGATATTTATCGGAGCGTTAGCTATAGGGGTTGCGTTTAAATACTATAATAATCCTAATAGATTTCATTTTATAAATAATGATTTAGTTAGCCTAATAATGATACTTATAGAAATTGCAATGACAATATATATAATTTCATATTCATTAAAATCAAGAAAAGGTTTGACTGCACTATTATCTTTTATTTCTTTGGTATTAATGATATGGGTAGAAATGAATGGGCAAGAAACAAGCTTTGATTTAGAACATCATTTATTTATAGATAAGTTATCGATAATTATGGTTTTAATTATTGCAATAATAGGAGGTTCTATTTGTGTATATGCAATATCATATATGAAAGATTTTCATAGCATTCATAAAGAGGTAAGAGATAGGAAAAATGTGTTTTTTTCAATAATGTTTATTTTCCTATCTGCAATGTTTGGAATAGTTTTATCAAATGATTTAACTTGGATATATTTCTTTTGGGAAATAACTACTTTAAGTTCTTTTCTACTTATTAAATATACTGAAACTAAAGAAGCTGTTAACAATGCATTTACAGCACTATATATGAATTTAATAGGTGGTGTTTGTTTTGCAATAGCAATTATATATTTAAGAGTGAACTTTAATATTTGGGATCTTAAAGGAATAATATCATTGGCAAGTGAAAATAGTAAGGCTTTAACAATACCTGCTATATTAATAGCTATTGCTTGCTTTTCAAAATCAGCACAATTACCATTTTCAAAGTGGATATTAGGAGCTATGGTAGCACCAACTCCAAGTTCTGCATTGCTTCACTCATCTACAATGGTTAAGGCTGGGGTATATTTGTTAATTAGAATTTCACCTATATTATCAGGAAATATTGCAGGAGATTTAGTTTCTTTTATAGGGGGAATAACATTTGTACTTATGTCTATTATAGCAATTTCACAAAATGATGCTAAAAAGGTATTAGCATATTCAACAATGGCAAATTTGGGGCTTATAACTGCTTGTGCAGGTATAGGAACATATGAATCTATTTGGTCAGCAATTCTTTTAATAATATTTCATTCAGTATCAAAATCACTTATGTTTTTATCAGTTGGAGCAACAGAACATGTCATTGGAAGTAGAGATATTGAAGATATGCATGGGTTAATAATAAAGTTGCCAGAAATGGCGTTAATGATGGCCATTGGTATTGCAGGAATGTTCTTAGCACCATTTGGTATGCTTATATCAAAATGGGCTGCTTTAAAGTCATTTATTGATTCAAGAAATATAGTAATAGTACTTTTAATTGCTTATGGAAGTGCAGCAACGCTTTTTTATTGGACAAAGTGGCTTGGAAAGATAGCAGCAGTTAGGCATAAAAATGATAGGGTAAAGTGTACTGTAAAAAGAGGAGAATGGAGTGTTTTAATTGCTCAAGCTGTAATAACTATAGTGTTATGTTTTTTATATCCTCTAGTATCAAAGGTGTTAATAATACCATTTATACATGAAATGTTTAATATATCAGAAGTTAATATTATATCTCAAGCAAACCAAGAAATATTAACTATTATGCTTGCTGTTATAGTAGTTTTACCATTTGGAATGAGATTTTTAACAAGTAGAGGAGAGAATATATCTTCAATATATATGGCTGGAGTAAATAGTGGAGATGATAAAAAGTTTTATAGTGCATATGGAGATAAGAAAAGCTTATATTTATCAAGTTGGTATATGAATAATATCTTTGGAGAGAAAAAGCTATTACCTATAGGTATATATATATCGCTTATTATTATAATTGGTTTTTCTGCTTATGCTATAGGAGGGATATTATAATGAATTATATAAATGGAATATTATTTATAATTTTTGCTCCAATTATAGGTGGATTATTACAGGGCATAGATAGAAAAATATCTGCTAGAATGCAGGGAAGAATAGGGCCACCTATATTACAACCATTTTATGATGTAAAAAAGCTTTTATCTAAGGAAGTTATAGTTATAAATAAAGCAGAAAAGTTTTTTTTAGCATTCTTTTTAATATTTATGATTTTTACAGGTGCTATTTTCTTTTGTGGTGGTGATATATTATTAGTTACCTTTGCTTTTACTTTAACTAGTATCTTTTTAGTTATTGCAGCATACTCAACTAATTCACCATTTAGCACTATTGGTGCAGAAAGAGAACTACTTCAAATGATGTCTTATGAGCCAATGGTATTACTTACAGCAGTTGGATTTTATCTTGCAAAAGATAGCTTTAATGTAAAAGATATAGTTGTTGGTAATGTGCCTCCAATAGTATATTTACCAGGAGTATTTTTAGGATTTGTGTTTATTCTTACAATTAAGCTTAGAAAATCACCTTTTGATTTAAGTGCTTCTCATCATGCACATCAAGAGTTAGTAAAGGGAATAACTACAGAATTCTCAGGAAAGACATTAGCAATAGTAGAAATAGCCCATTGGTATGAAGATGTTTTATTATATGGATTTGTATATATATTCTTTAGATTTAATAATCCAATGAGTATTTTATTAGCATTAGCTATGTGTGTAGTAGTATATATTGTTGAAATACTTATAGATAATACTTTTTCAAGGGTAAAGTGGCAAGCTTTATTAAGCAGTTCATGGATTGTAAGTGGAACTATTGGATTTGTAAATATATTTATTTTATCTTTGCTTTAATAAATAAGAAGACTTCAGGAGGGACTTAATATGAGTACTTTAAAAAAATCACCTTGGATAATACATTATGATGGGTCAAGCTGTAATGGATGTGATATAGAGGTTTTAGCTTCATTAAGTCCATTATATGATGCAGAAAGGTTTGGTGTAATAAATACTGGAGATCCAAGACAAGCAGATATTTTAGTTATTACAGGAGCTGTTAATGAAAAAAATTCAGAAGTAATTAAGCAAATTTATGAACAAATGCCTAATCCAAAAGTTGTTATGGCAGTTGGAATTTGTGCCTGTTCTGGAGGCATATTTAAAGACTGCTATAACATATTAGGTGGAGTAAATAAAATAGTGCCAGTAGATGTTTATGTAATGGGATGTGCAGCAAGGCCAGAAGCAATAATTGATGGAATAATAAAAGCTGTAGATATTTTAGATAAAAAATATGTAGAAATGAAAATGGCAAAGAGTAAAAAAGGGGATATAGAGAATGGAGAATAGTTATAAGGATGAGGAATTAGATTTAAAAGAATTATTAAATATGGCTTACAAAATGAATGAAGAAAAATATAGATTAGTTCAAATATGCTGTACAGCATTAAAGGATATTTATAATTTAAATTATTCATTTAGTAAAGGATATGAATTTGTAAATTATACTATAAAAATTACAAAGGATGATGAGATTCCAAGTATAAGCAATATATTTAAACCAGCATTTTTATATGAAAATGAAATGAAAGATTTGTTTGGAATAAAAATTAAATATATAGCTATTGATTATAAGGGACATTTTTATGATATAAAAGGAAAAACACCATATGAAATAAATAGAGATGAAGAAGGTGAAAAGTAATATGAGTAATAGAAGTATAGTTCCTTTTGGACCTCAACATCCAGTACTTCCAGAACCAATTCATTTAGATTTACTTTTAGAAGATGAAAAAGTAATAGAAGCTATTCCAACTTTAGGCTTTGTTCATAGAGGACTTGAAAAATTAGTAGAAAAAAGAGATTTTAAAGATTATGTTTTCGTTGCAGAAAGAATTTGTGGTATTTGCAGTTTTATGCATGGAATGGGATATAGTGAAGCAGTAGAAGAGGTAATGAATATAAAAATACCAGACAGGGCTGAATATCTAAGGGTATTATGGGCAGAATTATCAAGAATTCATAGTCATATATTGTGGCTTGGATTACTTGGTGATTCATTAGGATTTGAAAGTCTCTTTATGCAATGCTTTAGAATTAGAGAAAAAATATTAAATTTATTTGAATTAACTACTGGTGGAAGAGTAATATTTTCAGTTTGTAAAATTGGTGGAGTTAGACGTGATATAGATGATGAAAAGTTTAAAATTATATCAAAAACTCTTAATGAAGTAAAGGAAGAGCTTAATGAGATTAAAAAAGTATTTTTTGATGATTACTCTGTAAAGCATAGATTAGTTGGTGTAGGAGTATTATCTAAAGAAGATGCTTATGAACTTGGGTGTGTAGGTCCTATGGCAAGAGCTAGTGGAATTAATTATGATGTAAGAAATTTAGGCTATAGTGCATATAAAGATTTAGAGTTTAATACCATCGTAGATAATAATGGAGATTCTTATGGAAGATGTATAGTAAGGTTTAATGAAATATATGAATCTATAAATATAATTAATGAAGTAATAGGAAAAATACCTAAAGGAGAAATAGAAACTAAGGTTATTGGAAATCCTAAAGGGCAATATTTTGCAAGGCTTGAACAACCTAGAGGTGAAGTTATATATCATATAAAAGGAAATGGCACTAAATTTTTAGAGAGAATGAGAGTTAGAACTCCAACCTTTGCAAATATGCCAGCGTTATTTAAGCTTTTACAAGGCTGTGATTTAGCAGATGTTCCAGTGCTTATATTAACTATAGATCCTTGTATAAGTTGTACTGAGCGTTAATAAGTTATAGGGAGCAAAATAATATGAGGATTATGAAATTTTTAGATACAATTATAAAAAATGTATTTAATAAACCTAAAACTATTAATTATCCTAATGAAGAAAAGAAAAATTATGAAATAACAAGAGGCCATATTGAAATAGATATGGATAAGTGTGTTTTATGTGGACTATGCAGTAAAAGGTGTCCAACCTCAGCAATAACTGTAGATAGGCAAAATAAAGAATGGAAGATAGATAGGCTTAAATGTATTCAATGTGGTTATTGCTGTGAAAGCTGTGGTAAAAAGGCTTTAACAATGAAAAATGAATATATAAAACCAGTAGATACAGAAAAGATTGATGAATTTTCAAAATAGATAAAGAATAAAGTTTTAAAGATATCTATAAATATAAAATATATAAGATAAAAGGTATTAAAGAATATAGGGGGCAATGATATGTCAATATTAAAAAGATTTACTGATATAATGTCATGCAATATTAATGCATTATTAGATAAAGCTGAAGATCCAGCAAAAATGGTAGATCAATTAATAAGAAATTTAAATGAGGATTTAAATAAAGTAAAAGCAGAAACTGCATCTGTTATGGCAGAGGAAGTAAGGGCAAAAAGAGAAGTAGATAGTTGTAAGGCTGATATAAGCAAAATGCTTGAATATGCAAAAAGAGCTGTTGATGCAGGAAATGATGATGATGCAAGACAGTTTTTATCTAAGAAAGCTAGATTAAGTGAAAATTTGGTAAACTTAGAACAGAGATATGGAATAGCTAAAGCAAATAGTGACAAAATGAAAGAAATGCATAAAAGATTAACTGATGAAATAAATGAACTTAATGATAAAAGGAATACTATAAAGGCTAAGATTGCAACAGCTAAGGCACAAGAAAAGATAAATAAAATAGGGTCATCATTAAAAAGTTCAAAATCAAGCTTAGATGTTTTTAGTAGAATGGAAGAAAAGGCAAATAGAATGCTTGATGAAGCTAATGCAATGGCAGAATTAAATGAAGAAAAAAGAGATGAAATAGATGATTTAATGAGTAAATATTCTTCAAGTAATTCATCAGTAGAAGATGAGCTTGAAAGCTTAAAGAATTCAAAGGATTCTTCCATTGAAGATGAACTATATAATCTTAAAAAAACTAAAGAGGAATAATAAAAAAATTTAACAAAGGGTAGAAATTAGGAGGTTTTTATGGGGTTATTTAGTAATCAGTTTTCGGACATTATTGAGTGGAATGAAAGTAGAAATGATGTGCTTTTTTGGAAATGGAGAAATAGTGAAATAAAAAAGAATAGTAGGTTAATTATAAGACCAGGTCAAGATGCTATTTTTTTATATAATGGAAGAGTAGAAGGTATATTTACAGAAGAGGGAAACTATGAAATAGAAACAGAAATACTTCCATTTTTATCAACATTGAAAGGATTTAAGTTTGGATTTAAATCAGGGATTAAAGCAGAAGTTTTATTTATTAATACTAAAGAGTTTTTAGTTAAGTGGGGAACTAAAAGCCCTATAAATATACCAACTCCTAATATGCCAGGTGGTATGCCAATAAGAGCCTTTGGTTCTTTTAATGTTAAAATTTCAGATCATATGGTATTAATAGATAAAATAGCAGGAATAAAAAATCAATTTACAGTAGATGATGTTAAACAAAGAGCATTAGCAACCTTAGATCAATTATTGATGAAGTGGATAGTAAGAGAAGGTAAGGATATGTTTAACCTTCAAGCTAATTCTTTTGAAATAGCAAAGGGAATAAAAACAGATTTAGATATGGAAATGATTAAAATTGGACTTACAGTTACAACATTAAATATAGAAAACTTTAGCTATCCAGAATCAGTTCAAAAAATTATAGATAAAAATGCAGCATATGGAATGGTAGGAAATGTAGGACATTATCAAAATGTAGCTATGGTAGAATCTATGGAGAAAAATCCTAATAATTCTATGTCAAATGTAGCACAAGCAGCTATAGGAATTCAAATGGGAATGAATATTGCCAAAGAAATGAAAAGTAATATTAATAATAATGAAAGTAATAATTTACAAGGCAATGTTAAAGGTATAGTATGTACCAATTGTGGAGAAGTTATAAATAAAGAAGCAAAGTTCTGTCCTAATTGCGGTTCAAAAGTTAAAGAGATAGAAGCAAAAAGCAAAGGAAAACAAAAATTCTGCACAGAATGTGGTGCTGTAATTAAAGAAGGGTGTAAATTTTGCTCAGAGTGTGGAAATAAGGTTAATTAAGAATATCGTATTATGATTCATTATTTATATTTTAATAAAGTCAGCTTAGGCTGACTTTATTATTGAATAATAGGTAAAATACTAATAAAGTATAATAAATACAATTTATTTATAAAAATAAAAATGTTTTTTTAAAAAAGTAGTTTACATAAGGATAAGTTCTTAAGGAGAATAGAATGATTATACAAAAGGAATTTTATGATAAAAGCGCTTTAGAAGTTGCAAAGGAGTTACTAGGAAAAGTATTAGTTAGAGAAGTTGATGGAAAGATTTTAAAGTCTAGAATAGTTGAAACAGAAAGCTATATAGGAGCCATAGATAAAGCCTGCCATGCTTATAATGGAAGAAGAACAAAAAGAACAGAAATACTATATGATGAATATGGTCTTTCATATGTATATTTTATATATGGTCTTTATCATTGCTTAAATGTTGTAACAAATAAAAAAGATATTGCAGAAGCAGTTTTAATTAGAGCAGTAGAGCCATTAAATGAATTTGATTATTTAGCAAATATAAGATTTAAAAAAGATTATAATCAGTTGAAAAAAGCTGATATAAAAAACTTAACAAATGGTCCATCTAAGCTTTGCTTAGCATATTCAATAGATAGAGATATGAATGGTAGACAGTTATATACTAAAGGTCCTATTTATATAGAAGATGATAATTATAATAATTTTGAAATAGTTGAAACTAAGCGCATAGGCATAGATTATGCAGAAGAAGCTAAAGATTTTTTATGGAGATTTTATATTAAAGATAATATTTATGTATCTAAAAAGTAAGGAATATATAATATGTTAGAGTTAAAAATATATAATAAATCTTTAGATAGAAGTTAATTTAAAGAAATTATAAAGTAATATATAAAAAATATTAATTGTAATTTATACCATATTATGTATGTGTTTTTTGTGAAATATTCTGAATTAAAATAATTTAACATTATTTAAATGAAAAGTTTAGAAAAGTTATATATAATTAAAGTAAGAGTTACTTATAAAAAATTCATTAAGTATATAGTATTAATTAAAAATATTATTAGTAAAATATTATTAATTAAAGGGAGAGATACAAAGATGAGAGTAGCGTTAATTGCACATGACAAAAAGAAAGAGGCTATGATTGATTTTGCAAAGAGAAATGAAGAAAGGTTATCAAAACTTGAGCTTTTTGCAACAGGAACAACCGGTCTTAGAATTATGGAAAATACGAAATTAGAAATTCATAGACTAAAAAGTGGTCCTCTTGGTGGAGATCAACAAATAGGAGCTTTAATTTCAGAACAAAAGTTAGATTTAGTAATCTTCTTTAGAGATCCATTAACTGCACAACCACATGAGCCAGATGTTAATGCATTATTAAGATTATGTGATGTTTATGAAATTCCACTAGCAACAAATGCATCAACAGCTCAACTTGTTTTAGATGCAATTCATAATTAAATAGTTTACCCAAATTTAAGCTATAAATAAAAAATAAGCTATGCGATATTAATGCATGGCTTATTTTTTTATGTATAACGTTCACAGTATAGAGTGATACATTTACATTAATATTATATGAGTTTAATAACATATTATTCATATATACTTTACTTATTGTTAAAAGAAGAGTTAATGAAATTAAAAATAGTGCATATTTAAAGTAGTTATTTCATAGAATTTTTTTAGGAATAATAAAATTTAATGGAGCAAGAAATGAGCGTTAAAGTAGAGATATTTTCAGGATTTTTAGGTGCGGGTAAAACTCAGCTTATAAAAAAACTTATAGAAGAAGGATACTATAAAGATAGAATTGCCATAATTGAAAATGAATTTGGTGAAGTTAGTATAGATGGAGAAATTTTAAGTAGAACCAATACTTTAGTTAAAGAAATTAATGCAGGTTGTATTTGTTGCCAAGTTACAGGAGACTTTAAAGAATCAATTAAAGATGTAGTAGAAAATTGTAATGTAGATAGGCTTATAGTAGAGCCAACAGGTGTGGCAAAACTTAGTGATTTAAAAAATACATTTGAAGAAAAGGATTTAAAGGAAATAGCACAAATAGAAAAGATAATTACTGTAGTAGATAGTGAAAAGTTTAATATATATTTAAAAAACTTTAAAAACTTTTTTGTAAATCAAATAAAAAATGCAAATTTAATAGTACTAAGTAGAACACAAAACATAGAAGAAAATCAATTAAAGAAAGTAGAAGCTGAAATTAGAAAAATTAATAATAATGCCCAAATAGTATCTACACCTTGGAATAAGATAAAGGCAAAAGAGTTAATTCCTATAAAGCTTCAGTATAAAAATTTAAAGGAAAGTAACGAAAAGACAGAGGAAAAGAATGAAGATAAAAGCTTTAAAACAATGAGAAAATTAAGCTTTAGATCTAAGGCTGTAGTAAAAAAAGAAAAAAGCCTTGAAGAAATGTTTGAAACTTTTGCTCTTAAAATTGAAAAGAAATTATCAAAAGAAGAGCTAATTAGTAAATTTAATTTTATGAAGGATAATGAAGAGTTTGGGAAAATAGTTAGAGCTAAAGGCATTGTAAATACTAAAAATGGAACAGAGCAATTTAATTACACCTTAACAGAAATAGAAATGGAAGAGGTTAAGTATAAAGGTGAAGCTGTGATTTCTTTTATTGGAACAAACTTAAATAAAGATAAAATAAGTAAGTTCTTTTTATAAGAAGGTGAAAAGATGAAAATAGGTATTGAAGTTATAACAGGATTTTTAGGGGCTGGTAAGTCAGCCTTTATTAATTCCTTAATAGATAAGACTATAGTAGAAAATGAAAAAATTGTTGTTATGCTTTGTGAAAGTGGAAATACAACTGTAAAAGAAAGAAATTGCAATAACTTAAAGCAAGAAGAATATAAAGTTAATTCTAGTAAAGATATTAAAAAAGGTAATGATATAGGTTATGTTAAAGTAATAGAATTTATGGATGAAAGTGAAAAAATGAAAGACAAGCTTTTAGACATAATAAGCTCCTATAATCCAAATAGAATAATAATTGAATATAACGGAACTGAAAGCTTAGATTATCTTTATAGAAGTGTTTTTAATAAAGAGATAGAAAAGAAATGCAGAATTTATACTATGTATTATATCTGTGATGGAGAGAATGTAGAATTTTATATAAAAAATATGGGAGATATTTTATTACCTTTTATTCAAAATAGTGATGTTATTGTAATTAATAATTATACAAAATTAAAATCTAGAGAAATAGAAAATAGAGAAAGTGAAAATATAAAAACTAAAAATGCAAGGCAAGAAAGAGATAATATAAAAAGTAGTAAAGATAACAAAAGTAGATATAGTAAAGACAATATAGAATCTGGAGATTGCTTACATAATATAATAAAGGATTTAGAAGCACTAAATAATAGAGCACATATAATACTTGCAAAAAATAATGAAGATATAAGTAAAGCTCTAGAAGAAAGTAATTTATTAGAAAGTAAAACAGTAAGGAATATTAGAGTAAAGCTACAAGATGTCTTAAAAAATAGTAAGCAGGTGAGAAAATGAATGTAATGAAATTAGAAGAGTGGATGTGGAGTTATCTTGGAATAATAATAGAAGCCTTACCTTTTTTATTAATAGGAGCAGTATTATCTGCTGTAATTCAAATATATGTATCAGATGAATTTATAAAAAAGATAATTCCACCCAATAGTATAATTGGATATTTAATTGCAGCATTATCAGGAATATTCTTTCCAGTTTGTGAGTGTGCTATAGTTCCCATAACAAGAAGTCTTATAAAAAAAGGTTTACCAGTTAGTGTAGGTATTACATTTATGCTAGCTGTTCCTATAGTAAATCCTGTTGTAATTATGTCTACATATTATGCATTTCCAGGTAATATAGATATAGTTTTATTAAGAACAATTGGAGGTGTTATAGGGGCCTTAATTGTAGGATTAACAATAGGCTTCTTTTATGATAAGAATGATAAAAAAGATGTTTTAAAAGATGAAAATAATATTAATTATTGTGACTGTTGTAGTTATAATAACAATTATTATATATCATTTAAAGGTAAACTAAGAAATTTAGTTATAAACGCTAGTAATGAGTTTTTAAATATAAGCATTTACTTTATAATAGGTGCATTTATATCAAGTATATTTGTAGTATTTTTCCAAGATGGACTTTTAGAAAATTTAGTAGCAGGAAATGCAGTTGGAATTATTATAATGATGCTTTTAGGATTTTTATTATCACTTTGTTCAGAAGCAGATGCTTTTGTTGCAAGAGGCTTTTTAGACAATTTTGGACCATATGGAGTTATAGCATTTTTAATATTAGGACCAATGATGGATTTAAAGAATCTTATTTTAGCTTTTGGGTTCTTTAAAAAGAAATTTGTATTTAAATTACTATTAATAATTATAATAGTAGTCTTTAGTATATGTTATTTATTAGCACTGCTATAATGAAAGGATAAAAACATGAAAAAATTTAATATTGATGAATTAATATGGTTTATTATTTTAATATTACTTGCAGCAGGTATTATATTTTTAATAAGAAGTGAGGAAATAACAAACTTTGTAAGTGCAGATATGTTGGTATATTTCTATATAAGTGTATTTATACTAGGTATATTTATTATATTTCAATTTAATAGAATTTTTACTGTAAGCAGAAAAATAGAAATAACCAATAAATTTATACCAATAACTTTTACATTAATTATAGGTGGTATATTATTTTTTATAATGCCTATTATGAGTAGTGATAATAACTTTTATGATGATTTATTACTATACTATAATGATGATGTAATTGTAATAGATAATGAAAATTACACTATACTAGATGACATAAATGAAAATAAGGAAAAATATGAAGGTAAAACAATGGTCTTTTTAGGATATATAGATGAAGAAAGTGAAGGAGTAGATGAAACTTTAATAACTAGAGAAAAAATTAGCTGTTGCCAAGCAGATAAGGAAAAAATACAGATAAAAGTAAAAGGATTAGATACATCAGTAAAAAGTGGACAATGGATAAGTATTGCTGGAAAAATATCCTTTGATGATGGTTTTTATATAAATGTTAATGACTATAGAATTCAAAATAAACCTAAAGATATATATTACCACGAGCACTTATAGTCTTGTTCTTTCATTATAAAATTGGTATTATAGAAGTTGCGAGATTTAAAATGAAGGCGGGATGAATTAATGGAATTGCCAAAGATAAAAGTGGCAGATTTTGAAGGACCCTTTGATTTATTACTACATCTTATAAAGAAAAATAAGATGAATATATATAATGTAGAAATATATAAGATAACAAATCAATATTTAGAATATCTTGAAAGTAGAAAGGTTATGGACCTTGAAATAACTTCAGAGTTTATTGTAGTAGCAGCTACATTAATTGAAATTAAATCTAAAAACTTACTTCCAAAGATAAAGGTAGAAGATGAAGAAAGCGAAGAAGATATTGAAAAGAAGCTACTTGAAAGATTAATAGAATATAAAAAGATTAAAGCTGTTTCTGAATTCTTTAAAGATAGATATGTAAGCGGTGGAGATGTATTTAGTAAAAAGCCTGAAATTATTGAAGAAGATAAAACTAAAGAAACTTCAAATAATGATGATATCCTTAGAAATACAACTTTACTTGATTTATATAATATTTATAATAAAGTTTTAGAAAACTATAGAGAGAAACAAAATAAAGTTAATGTAGTTCAAAAGAAGATTTATGTAGATAAATATAAAGTAGAAGACAAGATGAATGAGCTTTTAGACAAATTCAAATCAGAAGAAATAGTTGAATTTAAAAAACTAATGGAAGAAAGCTCTTGTAAACTAGAAACTGTAGTTACGTTCTTAGCACTGCTTGAACTTATTAAACTTAGAACTATAGCAGTATATCAAGATGAGAGTTTTGGAGAGATACTAATAAAGAGGAGGAAGGATTCTTGAGTTCAATAGATGTAACACAATATGAATTTGAAGAAGTTTCAAGAAAAGCAAAGATAAAATCAGCTGTTGAAGCTATGTTATTTGCCAGTGGTGAGCCACTAAGTTTAAAAGATTTAAGTCATAATTTAGAAATACAAGCTAAAGCATTAGAAGAAATACTTAAAGAAATGATTAATGATTATGAAGATGAAAATAGAGGAATAAAGCTTATAGCTATTAACGATGGATATCAATTAGTTACTAAGGCAGAAAATTCAGACTTTATCCAAAAGCTATTAAAAAAGAATAGAAGACAATCACTTTCTCAAGCATCAATTGAAAGTTTAGCTATTATAGCATATAAGCAGCCTATAACACGTATAGATATTGATGAAATTAGAGGAGTTAAATCAGAATCAGCTATACAAAAGCTTGTTGAAAAGAATTTAATTAAGGATATAGGACGTTTAGAAGTTCCAGGAAGACCAATACTTTATGGAACTACAGATGAATTCTTAATACAATTTGGACTTGAAACATTAAAGGAATTACCATCACTTGACCTTTATAGTGATGCAGAAACAGAAAATTCTTTAGATATGTTAAACAAAGCTATTTCAGAAATGGGAGAAGTAGCTGTAACTGAAGATAGTTAAGGCAATTTAAGTTAACAATATCTTATAGTATGGTTTAACATTTATAAGTAATAATTAAATTTTTTTGATTAACTATAAAATCAAAAAAGATGATGATATAAATTTTACGGCAAATTATATCGTCATCTTTTTTATGTCAACTTATAGTTGTTCATAAGGAGTTTGTAAGTTCGTGTTTTTTCTAAAACTTAATGGTTAAATATTATTCTGCTACGTTGTTATTGTGTGAATTTTTATCTTTGAAGAAGCTTTTTACTATATCTAGAACTTGTGGTACTGAATCCACTATTCTATCTACAGTTGTATCATAGTTTACTGGCAATAGACGTACTGTATCTTCTCTTATAATTAAAAAGGCTACTGGTTTTACAGAAACACCAGCACCAGAACCACCACCAAAAGGATACTGATCTTCAGAAGCTTTTGAATCTATATTAGGTTCACCAAATTCACTTCCAGCTGAAGCAAAACCAAAAGAAACTTTTGAAATTGGAATAATACAAGTACCGTCGCTGGTTTCAACAGTGTCTCCTATAACGGTATTAACATCAATCATATCTCTTAAGTTTTCCATGGTGCTTCTCATTAGATTTTCTACTTCATGTTTATCTGACATAAAATTCCCTATACAGGGTTCACCTCCTTATTTTTTAATAGACATTTTAAAATAAGTAATGCTATATAAATAATTTGAGCTAAATTAAAGGTAATTATACAACTTATTGAAAGCTCGTAAATTATTTCATCTTTAAAAATAGGATTAAATTTGTTTTTAAATTTTTTTACTTTAAAAACTATATTAAATAAGTAATAAAGAAATGGATTAATATTTGATAATAAACCATAAAATATTGCAGTATTAGATGAATCACTTAAAGAATACTTAATATTGCCGTTATATTTTATAGATGGTTTAAACTTATTTTTCTTAATTGTTTTATAAATATTTTTTATAAGATGCTTATCAAACTTTATATTAAAATTCTTTTTTTCTTTCTTATTACTATTTTTATTAGCTTTATTAATTTCATCATCCACATGTTTATCTTCTTTTATTTTAGAATTCTTCTTTTTATTTAAGATTTTTTTTATTAACCCATCATCTTTAGAAAATAGATTTAAATTATAAAATTTAAAAAAATACTCCTCCTTTGAAATAAAGATAGAAAATTTCAAGGGAAGAGGAATAAATAATAAAAGTAATAAAATCAAAATTATATAAAAAAGCATAGTAAACCTCTCCTAATCCTCTATAGTATTACCAAATTATAAAAAAATAAACTAAATATTCATGTTCAGAAAATGTTTAAAATTAAAAAAAATGAAAATACTACATCTGTAAGGAGAAAATAGAGGTGATATAGTAATGAAGGTAAAACTTTTAGCATTAACCTTAACTGTAACTTTAATTTTTTCTATTTTTGGTAATGTAGTTACTTACGCTGCTTCTTTTGAAGAAGAGGATCCTGATGAAGAATTAGCAATAATTGAGGAAGATGAAATAAATGATGTTGATATAAATAATTTATTAACCAATGATTTAAGAGTATCTGCAAGATGCGCAATAGCATTAGACGGAAAAACAAAGCAAATATTATATTCACAAAATTCTAATGAAATTGTACCAATGGCAAGTACAACTAAAATCCTTACAGCATTAGTTGCAATAAATTATGGAAATTTGGATAGAGAAGTAACTATAAGTAAAAATGCAGCAAGTATAAGAGGTTCAACAGTTGGGTATATAGCAGGTGAAAAAATAAAAATGAGAGAACTTTTATATGGATTACTATTTAAAAGTGGTAATGATGCAGCTATAGCAATAGCTGAAGATATTGGAGGTTCTGTAGAAAACTTTTCAAATATAATGAATGATTATGCAAAAAGTTTAGGACTTATAAGTTCTCATTTTGAAAGCCCTCATGGTTTAGATAGTGGAAAACATTATACCACTGCCTATGACTTAGCACTTTTAACTTCTAAAGCAATGGAAAATGATGTTTTTAGAAGTATTTGTGGGGCAAAGACAATATCTAAAGATCAATATAATTTTACAAGAGAATATAACAACATAAATAAAATACTTTGGAAGATACCAAATGCAAATGGAGTAAAGACTGGATATACAGGTCAGGCAGGAAAATGTTTAGTATCATCTGTCATATATGAAGATAGAGATATTATAATAGTAGTTTTAAATTGTAGCGATCGTTGGAATGTAACAGATAAAATTTTTAAATATGTAAGTGCAAATTATTGTTTTAAAACAAATAACGTAAAAGAAATTATAAACACTAGCGAATTTATTAATTTAGGTACATTAATAGAAGATTGTGATTTTGACTATGGATTTAGAGGTGAAGGATCTGTAGAAGTAGAGGTATTTAATCCAGTTATTGATTTAAATAGTGGAGAAATAGTAGGAAAAGTATCTTTTAGTGATGGAAACGAAGAATTATTAAAGCAATCTTTAACATGTAAAAGTAAATTCACTAAAAAGGATTATGAAGAAAAAGTATTAGAATAGTTATATATAAATATAATGTTAACTTTAAAGTACTAAGAATATTAGTACTTTTTTCTTTTATAAAGTTAATTATTAGTATAAAATAGTAATTAATGAAAGAAATATCAAAGGATTCAACTAGAGTTGTAGCTAATTAACCTAATAAACTACTATTTAGATTAAAAATCACTTAATGAATGGAGGAAATATTTATGGAAATTAATAAAATAAAAAAATTAACAACATTAGCAGAAACAAAATTCTTAAGCATGTATAAAGCAGATTATGTTAATAAGTCAGGAAAGGAAAAATCATGGATAATTGCTTCAAGAAAAACAAAAGAAGATTTAAGTGAGCAATACTTTAATGGAAAAGAAGGTAAAGTAGATGCTGTTGTAGTACTTGGATTCCATAAAGAAGAAAAAAAATTAATCATAATAAAGCAATTTAGAGTTCCATTAAATGATTATATTTATGAATTACCAGCAGGTCTTATAGATCCAGAAGAAAATATATTTACAACTGTTGAAAGAGAATTAAGAGAAGAAACAGGATTAAAGTTAGAAGAAATAATAAAAGAAAAAAGTGGTAAACAATTATATTTATCAGCAGGAATGACAGATGAATCAGTTTCATTAGCATATTGCATATGCAGTGGAGAGATTTCTAAAGATAATTTAGAGGAAGACGAAGATATAGAAACAATTTTAGTATCAAGAGAAGAAGCAAAAGAACTATTATTAAAGGACGAAAAGTTTGATATAAAGGCATTTATGGCATTACAAAGCTTTGTAGCATTAGGCGAAGATTTATTTAAAAAATAGAAAAAACATTAGTAAAATAACCATTGATTTTGTAAAAAAAACGACAGAAAAAATAAAAAATATACATAAACATGTATAAAAATTAATAAATCGAAGTCAAAATATAGTTATTTGTAATAAAATCATAAAAAAATCAAGGGAATATTTACTACAATACGAATAGATGTTATATTATAACCATTAATAATAAAAGTGGTATTATTATTAGTAATCATGTAGGATGGTAGGGTGATAAAATGAAAAAGAACGAATATGGATTATTTACAGCCATAGCAATGATAGTAGGAATTGTTATTGGGTCTGGGATATTCTTTAAAAGTGACAACATATTGATAGCCACAGGAGGAAGCATTAGCTTAGGAGTTTTAGTATTTTGTATTGCGGCTATAGCGATAATTTTTGGAAGCTTAACAATTGGAGAACTTGCATCAAGAAGTAATGAATCAGGTGGACTAATAGCTTATGCAGAGCAGTATTATAATAAATCTATAGCATGTGCATTTGGTTGGTTCCAAACTTTCTTATACTTCCCAACATTAATAGCTGTAGTTTCATGGGTTGCAGGAATATATATTTGTTTACTATTTGGTATAAATGGTACTCTTGAAACTCAAATTTTAATTGGACTTGCAATTATGGTATTAGCATTTATAGTTAATACTATGTCAGCAAAGTATGGTGGATATTTTCAAAATGCCTCAACTGTAATAAAAATTATACCACTAGTTTTAATTGCAATTTTAGGCGTAATATTTGGTGATTCAAATAGTATTTCTTTAGAACATGTAACTTCTATGCAGTCAACAACATGGATAGCAGCCATTGCACCAATTGCGTTTTCATTTGATGGATGGGTTGTATCTACATCAATAGGACATGAAATAAAGGATTCAAAGAAAAATCTACCAAGGGCATTAATAATAGCACCAATATTTATTTTAGCAATATATCTTTTATATTTTGTAGGAATAAGCATATATGTTGGACCAGAACAAATAATGGCACTTGGAGATGCTCACGTTGATTTAGCTGCAAATAATTTATTTGGGCCATGGGGAGCAAAACTAGTATTAATATTTGTTATAATTTCAATTATGGGAACTGTTAATGGATTAACTTTAGGGTTAATAAGATTACCACATTCATTAGCTAAAAGAGGAATGTTCCCAAATTCAGAAAAAATAGCAAAAGTAAATGAAAAGGTATTAATGCCTGTAAATTCAGCTATTGTTGCATTTGCAATAAGCTGCTTATGGTTAGTATTACATTACTTAACAACAAAATTTAACTTACTTCAAAACTCTGATATTTCAGAAATATCAATAACTATTAGTTATATATTATATATTTTACTATATGTTAAAGTTATTTCACTTGGAAACAAAGGCGAAATTAAGGGTGTATTTAGAAGTAAGGTAAATCCTATATTAGCTATTATAGGATCAGTAATGATATTATTTGGAAGCATAGGAAATGACTTATTTATAGTACATGCATTAATATGCTTAGCAGTAATAGCTTCAGCTATTATCTTCTGGAAGAAAAAAGAAAATGATGACAACTTAGTAAGTAGTTATTAAAAAAACATACAGACTATAGTTACCTAGTAATATAGGTTACTATAGTCTGTGTTTTTTTATCTGAAATTTTATAGTATAAATTTGTAATAAATAACAATTTAATATTATAAATTAATAGGAGAGCCATTAAATATAATGGCTACAATTTTATAAAATCTTTGGAGGAATAATAAAAATGGCTATGAAGAAGTTTAATATTTTTGCAGGTGATAACAATGAAAAAGAGGAATTTTTTAAAGAAAACAATAATGATATTTTAGTTAAAGATCAAAAGGAAAGTGAAATAATAGATGTAACTTTAATGTCTTATATAAGAGATGAATTTCCAGAAGTGGCTGAGAAAATCAAAGAATCACTAAAGGGATTAAAAGATACTTTAGAGGAATCTATTGATTATATAGAAGAGAAATCTAGTAATATAGTAAAAGAAGATAGAAATTTTACTTTAAGTGGAAAATATAGAGAAACTTCAATGGAGCTATACAACATAGCAAACAATATAAAAAACTATATAGAATGGATGGAAAATGCAGATGATACAAATGATAAAAAAGATGATAATGATAAAAATAATGGAAAGAAAGATGAAAAAGATAGCTTAGAAGAAAAAAAAAATGAAATAGATAGTAAAGGAGGCAATGAAGTATTATTAGAAAAAGATGATGAAGAAAATACAGCAATTTATGAAGATTTTACATCTAAAGAGCCTCGTTTATTTAAATTAGATAATCATAAAGTTGAAGTAGAAAATTGGGATGATATGATAGTAAAGACTGCTGCAGTTTTAACAAAAAATTATAAAGGTAATAAGTTCTTAAAATTCAAAAATAATAATAAAGTAAAGGTGGTAAAAAGAAAGTCAAAACAAAATGAATTTAGAGATACAATAATAGAAATGTTAAGAGATTATAATGTTAGTCTTCATAACTATAGAGTAATACTAAAATAAGGTATATTTTAAAAATAAATAGCTTTGTTGAAATAAGTACAATAAAAGGGATGTTCATATGGACATCCCTTTTAATTTGGAATATTTTAAATATAAAAATTTAGTTATTCTAAAGTATAACTATGAGAATTTGTATAATAAAAATGTTAATTGTAACAAAAAGCAAAAATTTAAATAATCTATAGTGTATAGTATTTTTTTAGAGGATAAAATGTTGAAGGAGACAATTGATTGTATAGATGCTGGTACTGAATATTGTCCATGTCACTTAGCTGAGTCTGGTGAATGTATACTTTGCTCTCAACTTCAAGGTAGTCATTTTTGTGATTGTCTAAACTGGAAAGGTGTATGCATATATCAAGAGTTACATGATAATGGTGGGAAGGCAAAAGAACAAAGAAAAACTTATAATTGCAAAATAGTAGAAAGAAAATTATTTTCAGATGAAGTATTATTAGTGAAATTTGAAGCACCTCATAAATTAGTTATAGATTTAGCAAAACCAGGAAGCTTCATTTTTGTTAGAAGTGAAGAGGATAATATATATTTCGATGTGCCTATATCTATATTAGATGCTGATACAGATAATGATATATTATCTATAATGATAGAAATAAGAGGAGTAAAAACTAAAAAACTTTTAGAGCTTGAAAAGGGTGGAGAAATAACAATAAGAGGACCTTACTGGAATGGTATATTTGGATTAAAGAACATAAGAAAACAAAAAAATAATCATGTTTTAGTTATTGCAAGAGGAATAGGGATGGCTCCAATGATTCCAGTATTAAAAAAATTAATAGACAGAGATAACGTAGTTACACTAATTGTTGATAAGGCACCTTTTGATGATATTTATGTGTCAGATTATCTTGAAAAATTAGAAATAGTACCACAAGAGATGAATTTAATAGATAAAGGAAAATTATCAGCAGAAGGAAAAGTGGCTATAAAGTCATTAATTAAATATAACAATATATCTCTAATTCATATAGCAGGAGCAGATATTTTAACTTATAATGTCATTGAATTTTTAGATAGCTTAGAAAGACAAGACATTGATTTATCATGCTGTAATAATTTTAAAATGTGCTGTGGTGAAGGAGTCTGTGGAGCATGTACTGCAAGGTTTGCAGGACATAAAGTAAAAAGATTTTGTAAAGTTCAAGCAAGCCCAAGAGGAATTTTTGAGGGGAGGAGATTAATATGAAGGTTGTTATCGTTGGGGGAGGCTGGGCAGGTTGTGCTGCAGCAATTACAGCAAAAAAAGCAGGTGCAGAAGTTCATTTATTTGAAAAGACAGATCTGCTTCTTGGTCTTGGAAACGTTGGCGGAATAATGAGGAATAATGGTAGATATACTGCATCTGAAGAGCTTATAGCTTTAGGTTCAGGTGATTTAATAGAAATTACAGACAAATGTGCAAGGCATAAGGATATAGAATTCCCAGGTCATAAACATGCAACACTTTATGATGTAAATATAATTGAAGGTGAAGTAAGAAAATATTTAAAAAACCTAGGAATTAATATTTATACAGAAACCAGAGTTAAGGATGTTGATGTAGATAATAAAAAAATAAGAGGCATCATTTTAAGTGACGATAGATATATAGATGGAGATGTTTTTATAGAAACTACAGGTTCAACAGGACCAATGGGAAATTGCTTAAGATATGGTAATGGATGCTCAATGTGTATATTAAGATGTCCAGCTTTTGGACCAAGAATAAGCATTAGTGCAAGATGTGGAGTTCAAGATATACAAGGAGAAAGAAGTGGAGATGAGCTTGGGGCATTTTCAGGTTCTTGTAAATTGGCAAAGGAAAGCTTATCTACAGAAATAAGAGAACAACTAGATAAAACAGGAGTAGTTGTATTAAAGGTTCCAGAAGAAGATGTTAATTATGGAAAGCTTAGCACAAAGGTTTGCCAACAATATGCATTAAAGGAATTTGCAGAAAATATAGTGTTACTAGATACAGGTCATGCTAAGCTTATGACAACTTATTATCCACTACAAAAACTAAGAAAGATAAAAGGATTAGAGCGTGCAAAATATGTTGATCCTTATGCAGGAAGTAAAGGAAACTCAATAAGATATTTATCAGTAGCACCAAGAACTAACGATATGAAAGTTAGTGGAGTAGATAACTTATTTTGTGCAGGAGAAAAAGCAGGATTATTTGTTGGACACACAGAAGCATGATGGGCTAAACTGCAAATAGCTATACTTAAGATACAAACTAGACAATGTGTTTAACGCATTATCTAGTTTTTTTTTATATTAAAATTGATAATAAATTCACCAGTATCCATTACAATAGATTCTATCATTTCATTTAGTAGTTTTTTCTTTGATTCGAAGTCTAAAGAGTCTATGTTATTTTTAAAGTGTTCAACTAAATTTAAAACTTCTAATATTTCAGCTTCAGATAACGATTTTGAAGCTTCATCTTCAAGTAAATTCTCTTTTTGTTTTTCAAGATTCTTCTTTTTATCTTTTTCTTTTGTTAACTCATCAATTATTATTTTACTAACTTCTAAATCTTCTATAACTTTTAATTTATTTAATAAAGCTTTAATAGATTTATTGCATTGATCTATACTTGCATCAATTGATTCAGCTGCCAATTTTAAATTCAACTCATTAGATTTATTTAATATATTTTCTAAATCAGCTATTATTTGAATTTCAGAGTAGTTCTTCAAGTAATCAATTAACTTTTCTTCTAAAAGAGGACCATTTAAATTTTTGGATTTACATCTAGTACCTCCAGAAGCAACCTTCATAGCACATTGATAATAAAATGTCTTTGTGCCATTTTTCAATTTACTATGAGTAACATTCATAGATGACCCACAATCGCATTTTAATATACCAGTTAATAGAGCTGTATTGGTTTTTCCGCGTCTTGGGGCTTTATCTGTATTTTCTTTAAGGATATTTTGAACTTTTATCCAGTCATCAGCATTAATTATACCTTTGTGTTTTGATACAGCAATTATTTGTTCATTATCTTTACCATAGCGTAAAAGACCATTTCCATTAGCGATGCCGCAAACCTCATAATTTTCTTTCTCTAAATATTCTAAAACTTTATCTGTAGATTTTACATATACAGGATTTTTTAATATAACATTTATTGCAGACTTAGTAATATTACCACCATTTTTACCTTGTAAATGATTCGTTAGTGACCATTTAGCAACTTGAGATAAAGATTTCTCTTCTAGATATTTTTGGTATATTAATTTAACAATATTTAGCTCTTCTTTATTTGGTTTTAATTCAGTTACGGAACGTTCTTTACCATTTTCATCAATATAGTATTCTCTACTTCCATCAAATCCTAAAGGGGATTGACCTCCAAGCCATCTACCCATTTTAGCAAGAGTATACATATTATCTTTGACACGTTCTGCCAGCTGTTCGCGTTCTAGCTGAGCTAATGAAGCAAGTATACCTATAACAGCTCTACCAAAGCTAGTGGAACTATCGAAACCTTCAGTGGCGCTATAAATTATAGTTCCTAGGTCATCACATAATTGCATAGCATTGTGAATATCTCTAGCATTTCTACCTAATCTATTAAGCTGATATATAACTATAGAATTTATTTGTTTTGATTTTATTTGATTCATCATTCGTTGATATTCAGGTCTATCTTCATTTTTACCGCTAAAACCTTCATCAATAAAAATCTTAACATTTTTACTATCAATATTAAATTTGAACTCGATGAACTTTTTACATTTTTCTATTTGATTTTCAATAGACTCACCTTTTCCGGTGAATTTAGATTTACGAGTATAAATAGCAATGGTATTCAAGTTATCATCTCCTAAAATTTAATCATCTATTTTCTCAATAAGTTCTTTTAAATACTCAATATTTTCTACTGTAATTAGAATATCACAGTTAATATGTTGTAGTCCGAATTCTTTATTATATTCAAGAAATAAATTCTCAGCTTCTTTATTAGCGAATATCATATTTATATCTCCATTCTAAAATATTTTCATTACTCCTAATGGTTCAAAGTATATTAGATAGTTATCTATTTGATAATAAATTCCATGTTTACATTTATAGTATTCAATTGCTTCATTTAAAAATTCTTCTGTAACATCTAAATATTCAGCTAATTCATGCCTATTTCTTACACCATATCTATATGCATTTATTATATCTATCATACCAACGAGTCTTTCATACCCCCATCTGCGGGCAATTATCTCTTGTTTTATATTTTCAATTTTTGTTTGATCTCTTATATCTCCATAAGTAGTGTGATAATGACCAAGTTCTTCAGCAAGAACACATTTTTTCTCAGTCTGGGTGGATAAGTTTTTATTAATCGCAATTCTATTGCCTTTACAACGTCCATCTGCACTTTTTAAAACTACTTCTTTTACTTTTATTCCCAAATTACTACATTCATTTAATAAATTCTCATAACCCATTAAATCACCTACTATTCATTCCAGAAATCATCATTATCCATAATATCATCATCATGTTTAATATCTTCTAGAGTAGCAAATTCTTTAGAGTGAGCAGCAATAGTTTCATTTGAGTATTTATTCTTTGAATCAAGAATAGCAGCAGTTTTAGCAATTTCTAAATTTAAAATACTATTAATTTTATTAAGTATATTTTTATTAGAATTTGAAATGAATTTATGTTTTACAATACTTGCTTCTAGAGAGTAGTCATTTTTATTTATATTGTTTATTTCTTTAAACTCTTCTTCTTCAACTTTAGAAAGTTTTTCGATATTATCTTTTAACAACATTATAATAGGAGTAGAATTTTCGTCTAATATCCTACTAAATAATTCGTTAAAATCAGTATCTTTAATGTATTTTTTTATTGCTGCATTATCATCTATTTTTCTTATAGCATCTGTAACTTTTTTAGATTGTTTTAGTTCAATAACATTTGAATTATCAATAGTTATATCTTTACCATCGCCAATAAGTTCATAGATGTCTACATCGAATATATCTGCTATTTTCCCTAATAGGATTTCGTTTGGAGTAGTTCTGCCACTTTCAATATCACCTAAATAAGATCTTGATATACCTAAATCCTCGGCCAACATTTTACCAGTATATTTACGTTTTAATTTGATGCTACGTTCATTTCTTAATTCCTTTATTCTATCTCCAATTGTTTTTTCATTCATGAAATCATCTCCTTATTTGAAATTATACGTAATTTACGTAACTATGTCAATAATATTACGTAACTTTTAGTAATATTAAGTATCGATAATTTATTTCAAAAATATGCAATAATATTCGAATATTTACGTAAATTTACGTAAATACAAACTTTGAGGTTTTACGTAATATTACGTAAAATATATTTGTAAGCTAGTTAAAAGGCAGACAACGCAAAGGAGGTGAAAAGTAGTGAGCGAAGTAATAAATAATTTATCATGGAATAAGAAAATAGAAGTCTTAAGGGTAATAAAGGGATGGTCGCAGGCAGAAGCTGCTGAAAAATGTTTTACAGGTCAAAAGGCTTTTTGGTCTTGGGAGGCTGGACAAGTATATCCACGTAAAAATAGTAGACGAGCAATAGCATCAGCATTTGATGTAAAAGAAGAAGATATATTCGGGAAGGAGAAATAATTATGGGAAACTTAAAACATTGGTCTAGAAAAATTAATGTAAGAGTTAATGGATTAGTAAATGTTAAGGGAATGAAATTCCACGATATAGAAGGTGGATTTGGTGAAGGTAAGAAAGCAATGTTAGTTAAGGAGATTGCTGAAATACATGGAAGAGAATTGAAGGTAATAAATCAAGCTATAAATATGAATAGAAGTAGATTTAAAGAAAATGTTGATATAGTTGATTTAAAGTCAGTCAATCAAATTGACCGAGATTTATTAAACAATTTAGGATTTAGCAATAGTTCGATAGCAAATGCAAATCATATCTACTTACTATCAGAAAGAGGGTACTCAAAACTTCTTAAAATACTAGAAGATGATTTTGCATGGGAACAATACGAAAAATTAGTTGATGGATATTTTAATATGAGAGAACAAAATATAAAAAATCAATTCTCGCAAATGCAAAATTTAGATTTATCAAATCAAATGATGAATATAGCTCAAGGAACTTACCAAATGGGTCAAGTGGTTCAAGGAATATTACAGAGCATAGGAACAATTCAAACCTATGTACAAGACAGTATACAAGCTAAGGATAGTCAAATAGACAAGGCTATGAGCCTTATAGGATTGAGGTCTAAGAATGTAAGTAGTTTAATATCAAAACTTAAAGAAGAACTTTATAAGAGTAAAGGAGAACTGGTACAAGCTAATGACATTGAATACTTAAAAGCTAAGAACAAGATATTTAAAGAGTTTAAGGTTACTAAATGGGAGGAAATACCTATAGGTAAATACAATGCAGTTCATTCATTTATAGAGATAATGTTTGATTTTGATTAAAGGATAGTAACAAAAGAATAATAATTTGAATATTATAGTATAGATTATTTTTTTTTGAGGAATTATATGAAAGAGTATAAATTTAGAGTTGGGGTTCCACCTACCAAAGATACTATCAATAGATGTAATATATGCGCAGCTCAAATATTGCTAGATAAATATGGAGTAGATGTAATGAGAAAGGTGTATAAAGCACGACAGTTATTAAAGAAAAAGAATGATAATAATTAAATATAACAAAAGATTATAAAATGAAAAACTTAAAACTTAGTTAACATAATAAATAATTAGTACAAGATCTAAGGTGAGGGATTATAACAGAAAGGGAGGATTAAGAATGTTAGAGTATTTAAATTGGTTAAAAGATAATACCAGTATAAAAATGTTTAAAGAAATTTTAGAAGATGTAACAGTAGATATTAAATTTAATAATATTAATTTTGGAAAGAGGACAAGCCAAAAGGAATTTATAGAAATATGCAAAAGGACTCACAAAATTCACTTAAGATGTGATCATTTAATTAGAAGTTAGTAGGTGGAATTATGAAGTTGATTAAGACAACAGTTAAGAAATTAATAGCGAATAGTAATGCAATAATATGGAGGGGATAAATTATGAGTATTTGGGTAAGAAGTCAAAATAAAAGAAGATTAATATGTTGTGACGGTTTTATAGTTAATAATGAAGGTGGAGTTTTAGGTTTTCAAGGTGCAAATGATGAAGGAGTAGTTCTAGGAAAATATAAAAGTGAAGAAAGAGCATTAGAAGTTTTAGGATATATTCACGCTTTAATTACTAATGGTGTAACAAGTGATTATATATTTAAAGGAACTAAAACACAATCATTTGAAGTTTTCATTATGCCAAGTGAATAAATGGGGTGAGGAAATGTCAAACGAATACTTATGGTTAGCAGTTACACCAGATGAATTAGAATTGCCTATAGTAGTAGTCGATACTGCAACTGAATTAGCTCATAAATTTGGAATGAAGCCTAATGATATTAGTTCTGCTTGGTGCAAGAAACTTAGTGGTAAGAATTGGGGTTTTAAGGTTATAAAAGTTGAGGTGAATAGCAAAAATGGCATGTAAAAACTGTAAGTGGTTTAAAGTTTATGATTTTATATTTCCAGATAGTACAAAAACTATTGCTTGTGAAAAGTATAAAAAACATCTTGGATTCACTAATAAAAATGGACAAGTTAAAAACATTAGACCTATAAATGAATGTAGATTTAATTGTAGCTCTCTTAATAAAGATGTAGTAAATGCTGCAAAAGATGAAGATGATTCTAAAGGAAGAGTCCTTATGATTAAAGGGAAGTGGGCAGTTGAAGTTTATGAAGCAGGTATAACTAGTGTTATTTTTACAAGTAAATATAAAGAAGAAGCGTTGCAAAAGCTTGAGATGTTTAAGAATAAAAAGAGTTGGATTACTGGAATATCTTACACACGTAGATATAAAAAATGGATTGCAAAAATTTATATAAAAAAATTTAAATATAAACAAGTTGGTACTTTTAAGACGTTTGCTGAAGCTAAAAAAGCTTTAAATGAAGAAAAGGCTTTGATTGTATTAGATGAATTGTAAATATATATAGGATTTACCTATCGCCTTCTATAGTACTGGATTATCGGTAGATTTTAGATGGAAATATATTAGATTTTTTTGGTTGATTGTGATAAAGAAGGGAGGTGGCTAAACATGGAGACAGGATATGAATTAATTTATTTAGGTAATGGAGAAGTTGATTTTATAAGGTTTTTTGATGAATTTGAAGAGGAGAAATAGATATTTATGAATGATTGTATGTATGATTATAGGTACGAAAATCCTAGTGCTAAACAAATTTATGAATGTGCTGATTGTGGTTATGGGATATTTTTAGGAGATGCTTATTATGAAATTAATGATGTTTTTATCTGTGAGGATTGTATGGAGCAATATAAGAAGGAGTGTGAAGAAGAATAATGGCAGGAAATAATCAATTACAAACTGTAGTTTTAAAACAAACTAATACTATGCTTACTACTATGTTAGATAGAGAGGCAGCTGCATTGCCAAAAGGATTTAATACTTTAAGATTTAAACAAAATGCACTTGCTGTATTAAATGATCTTGATGTTACCAAAATGAAAGGTCAAGAGTTCAATTTAGCAAAGTGCATTATGAAAGGTGCTTACCTCGGCTTAGATTTTTTCAATAAAGAATGTTATGTCATAACTTATGGCGGCCAACCTCAATTTATGACTGACTATAAAGGCGAGGAAAAGCTTTGTAAAAAGTATAGCATAAATCCAATAAAAGATATATATGCGAAGCTTGTAAGAGAAGGAGATTTCTTTGAAGAATCAATAGAAGATGGTAAACAATTAGTTAATTTTAAGCCAATTACTTTTAATACAAAACCTATTATTGGAGCTTTTGCAGTTGTTTATTACGTAGATGGAAGCATGGCTTATGAAACTATGAGTAAAGCTGAAATTGAATATATAAGAAATAATTTCTCTAAACAAAAAAATGGAGCAGCATGGACCAAAAGTTTTGGTGAAATGGCCAAGAAAACTGTATTAAGAAGATTATGTAAGCATATTGAGTTGGATTTTGACAGTATAGAGCAAGGCAAAGTTTGGGAAGAAGCTTCAGATATGGAGTTTAAGAATGAGCCTGTAGAAAGTGAAAAATCAGAGATTGAAAAAGAGCTTGAAGCAGATGGAGTTATTGAAGAAGTAATTGAAACTGAATTTAAGGAAGTTGAGGAAGAGAGGGATTTTTAATGGCTACATTAGAAGAAAACATTTTATGCAAGGAATTAAATTTCAATGTTAGTGAAGTTGATGTTAAAAAATGTTCAAATTTTATAATAAGTGAATTTATGAAATCAAAAAAAGAAGAAATTGTTGTAGTAAATATAGGGACAGATAAATGTACTGGAGATAGTTTCGCGCCATTTTTAGGAAGTTGTATGGAGGAAAATAAATACAATATACCCTTTTATGGGACATTAGAAAACCCCATTCATGCAAAGAATCTAAAAAGAGAATTAAGCAAAATAAAAGAGAACCATAAAAGTGCTTTTATAATAGCTGTAGATTCTTCGGTAACTTCAAATGAAAATAAAGTAGAAATGATATTAATAAAAAACAAACCATTACAACCAGGAAAGGGACTAAACAAAGAACTACCTAACGTAGGAGATTTAACATTAACATATACGGTTTGTACTAATAGTGATTTTACTTTCTTATCACTTCAAAATGCAAGATTAGGATTAATATATAAGGCAGTAAAGAAAACACTAGAAATAGTAAATGAAGTACAAGGAAGGTTAAAATTCACATCTAATATTGAAAAAGCAGTTTAAGAGAGGTTTTTATGATTATAAACAAAGATAATTATTATACTCCTGAAGCCGATTTAAGCACCTTTTCAGTATCGCAGTATAAGTTATTCAAACAATGTGAAGCAAAGGCACTAGCGAAAGTCAAAGGGGAATACAAACAAGCTGAAAGTGATGCTTTCTTATTAGGTAAGTATATTCACTCATGGAGTGAAGGAACGCTTGAACAGTTTAAGATAGATAATCCAGAATTATTCAGCTCCAGGGGTGCAACAAAAGGTCAGCTTAAAAGTACTTATCAAATTGCAGATAAGATGATTAAGACTTTAAGTGATGATAAAGTTTGTAGTAACTTTCTACAAGGAGAAAAGGAAGTAATAATTCAAGGTGAATTATTTGGTGTTAAATTTCGAGGAATGGTTGACATATTAAATATTAATAAAGGCTTTTTTGGAGATTTAAAGACTACCCAAGGGATTTATAAGAAATATAGTGGTCTTAACTTCATAGAGCAGTATGGATATATTGAGCAGATGGCAGTTTATAGGGAGTTAATTAAGCAGCAGTTCAAGGTTGATTTAGTACCTTACATAATAGCTGTAACTAAAGAAGATATTCCAGATAAAGCTGTTATAAGAATTGATAAAGGTTATACAGATAATAAACTTCAAGAAATGGAGTTTTATACTGAAAGATTTCAAGCTATTAAAGAGGGAAAGGTTGAGCCTGTAGGTTGTGGTAGTTGTGATTACTGCAAGAGCGTTAATAAGATTAGTAGAATATTAAGTCTAAGCGACTTATAGGAGGGTATATGGCTAAGGTTGATATTGCTATAGATAAAATAACGAAAGTGATTGATAAGGCTATAGAGGAAAGAGATTTCATGAAGATGATGGAAACTCATGACTTTATAGAGGGATATGTTGAAAAGGATAGATTTAGAAGTTTTTTAAAATTCAATAAAGATGGAGAAGCTGTTCTTGAATTAACTAAGGACTTTCAAATGATAACTCTTAATGTTAAGGAAATGAAGAAAGTTCTTAATGATTTAAAATTTTTAGAAAGTGAAAATTGGAAGTTACCATTTTAGGAGTGAGATTATGACAGAGTTAGAAATAAGAGCAAAGGTTGAAACTAATAAGAAAGAGATTATTAGTATTTTGGAAACTGTTAAAAGACCAGGAATGGATAGATTAATTGAGTGGTTATGCAAACATGATTATTTTACTGCTCCAGCAAGTACAATGTATCACAGCAACTATGAAGGTGGACTAGCTCAACATAGCTTAAATGTATATAGAGTTTTAAAGGATAAAGCAGAACATTATACAGATTTAAATATTCCTTTAGAAAGTGTAATCATTTGTGGTTTACTCCATGATCTATGTAAAGTTAATTTTTATGTAACAAGCACTAGAAATAAAAAGAACGAAATTACAGGAAGATGGGAAAAGGTTCCTTTTTATAAAGTTGATGATCAAGTTCCATTAGGACATGGAGAAAAATCAATAATTATATTAAGTAGCTTTATAAATTTAACATTAGATGAAATGTATGCAATTAGAGCTCATATGGGCGGATATGAACCAAAGGAAAATTGGAATACAGTAAGTGGTTGTTGGAATAAATGCAAATGGGCGGTATTGCTTCATAGTGCAGATTTAGAAGCTAGTTATATTTACGAAGAACATTTGGAGGTGTAGAAGTGAATAAATTGTCATTTCAAGAAAAAGCAAGAATAAGAAGCATGATAGGTAGAAAGGTAAGGCATTTTAAAAATAAAGAGTACTTAGTTTTAGATGTTGCTGAACATACTGAAACTGGAGAAACATTAGTTGTTTATAAAGCTTTATATGGTAACTGCAGAGTTTATGCAAGACCTATAAAAATGTTTTTAAGTAAAGTTGATTTAAAAAAATATCCAAATTCGACTCAAGAATATAGATTGGAATTAGTGGAGGATTAAATGGAAGCATTAAAAGCAATAAAGATTCTTTTTAATAAAGTTGAAAATGAGTTAACAGGTGGAGAATTAAGCGAAATAGGGCTTGTATTGATAAGAGCACTTAAAAGATTAGAGGAGAGGAAAAAGAAAGATGAATAGTTGTGTGATGGTCGGGCGACTTACTAAGGATGTTGATTTTAGAGTTAATGGAGATAAGAGTACAGCAAAATTTACTATAGCTGTTAATAGAGAATATAAAAATGCACAGGGAAATTACGATGCTGATTTTATAAATTGTACTGCTTTTGGGAAAAGGGCTGAAACTATAAGTAAGTACTTTACTAAGGGACAACAAGTTTGCATAAAGGGCCCTTGGAGAACTGGCTCGTATGATGCTCAAGATGGGACTAAAAGATATACAAATGAATTAGTGGTTGAAGGGTTCACCTTTATAAGTCAAGTTGGTAATAATACAACACAAGGAAATGAAAGTAATACCAATGGGAATGCAGTAGATAATAATTGGGAAGGTATAGACACTCCAATCGATGATGGAGACATGCCGTTCTAGAGGTGAAATATTATGGAAGTATTAAACAGAGTTGAATCAAGGGCTGATAAAAGAGAACTTATTAAGAAAGCTAAAAAGAAAGCGGAGTTTGCTAAAAAGCTTACTCCCCTACAGCAAGAATATATAAATGAGGTTGTTGAAGCAGGAAAAGAACATGTAAGAGTTAAGTGTATTAATGTTTTTGATTGCACAGTTCAAACAGCACTAATTGAAAAGACAGATTTTAATTATGAAGAAATATGTGACATTGTAATAAGATGCGGGCAGTTAATGAAAGAAGCATTTGATGCATTAGAAAATATGAGTTTTGAGGAGAGAATTATGAAAGTTAAAGCAATTGAAAATGAAGTTGCAGAAGATATTACTAAAATGATTTTTGACGGAAAGACTAGAGTTGAAGTTGTAAAATCTATGAGAGAAAAATATGTAGGCACAGGACTTACAACTCAAGATATAAATATTTATTGGAAAAAAGGAAAAGAGAGTTATGACCAATTCATGGCTGAGCAGGAAGGACTTAAGAAATCTATAGAGATAAGTAAAGCTCTTAAAGAAAATGATATTGATAAAGCAGCAAAGTATATTTTAGAGGAGGAAAAAGAAATGCCAGTTAAAACTAAAAAAGAATCTAAAGGGAAAAAGGAAATTAAGAAAGTCGAGCCTGTAGAAGTTAAGGAAAGCAAATTCACTATTAGCAATAAAGTTGTAAAAGTTATTAGTTGTGATGTTTCTGGAGAGCATGGAGAATATGAAATTAATAATGGAATAATTTCTATAAAAGGCACAGAAGATGCATTTGTAAATATTTCAGCAGTTCAAAATTGGGCAAGTGATAGAAGAGAAGCTCTTTTAAAAGAGATAGACAAGCTTAATAATCTTGAAGGTGAAGTTATAGAAGTCATGAAAGAGCTTATGTAGAAGTTTGAAGGAAGTGCAATGGGAGTTAGTAGTAATGAATTATTTTAAGATGTAAAACAATAATATTGAAATTATTAGAAGATGGAGGAGAAGTTTTATGGAAATAACCATATATTTTGTTGGTGGAACAAGTATAACTATTAATAAATGTGATGATAAAGTAATTTCAAATGTATCAACTTGGTTAGAAGATGATAATTTGAAGATTTTTAAAATTTATACACACGAGCAAGAGAAAACAACACTAATAAGAAAAGACTTAATTTTATTTATTGATATTAGTTAATGCTCAATTTGAAATTATTGTTCATTAAATAAGGAGGAGAAAAATGAGAGAAATTAAATTTAGAGCATATGCAGTAGAAAG
>NZ_JAJKGM010000089.1:0-1775 GCF_021412605.1 Clostridium celatum | reverse complement strand
AAGGCTGACGCCCTAGTTTCCCAGTCTCCCACCTATCCTGTACAGACAATACCGGAATTCAATGCTAAGCTGCAGTAAAGCTCTACGGGGTCTTTCCGTCCAATCGCGGGTAGCGAGCATCTTCACTCGCACTACAACTTCGCCGGATTTGCAGTTGAGACAGTGCCCAAGTCATTACGCCATTCGTGCGGGTCAGAACTTACCTGACAAGGAATTTCGCTACCTTAGGACCGTTATAGTTACGGCCGCCGTTTACTGGGGCTTAAGTTCACACCTTCGCTTGCGCTAAGTGTTCCCCTTAACCTTCCAGCACCGGGCAGGCGTCAGCCCCTATACATCAGCTTACGCTTTAGCAGAGACCTGTGTTTTTGCTAAACAGTTGCTTGGGCCTATTCTCTGCGGCCTGCTCTCGCAGGCACCCCTTCTCGCGAACTTACGGGGTCAATTTGCCTAGTTCCTTAACTGCAATTCTTCCGCCGGCCTTAGGATTCTCTCCTCATCTACCTGTGTCGGTTTGCGGTACGGGCACTACTTCTCTCTCTAGATGCTTTTCTTGGAAGCATGGAATCATGTACTTCAGCCTCAAGGGCCTTCCCCATCACGCCTCAGAATTGTTACAGCGGATTTGCCTACCGTAACTCCCTAAACGCTTAGACTAGCATTTCCAATCGCTAGCACACACTATCCTTCTCCGTCACACCCTCGATAATAACGATGGTAGTGGTATCGGAATATCAACCGATTGTCCATCGCCTACGCCTTTCGGCCTCGGCTTAGGTCCCGACTAACCCTCAGCGGACGAGCCTTCCTGAGGAAACCTTAGATATTCGGCCTGTAGGATTCTCACCTACATCTCGCTACTAATGCCAACATTCTCACTCGTAATCAGTCCACCGCTCCTTACGGTACGACTTCAGCCCGATTACGACGCTCCCCTACCGCTTGCTTACGCAAGCCCGTAGCTTCGGTGGTAAGTTTAGCCCCGGTACATTTTCGGCGCAGGATCTCTCGACTAGTGAGCTATTACGCACTCTTTAAATGAGTGGCTGCTTCTAAGCCAACATCCTAGTTGTCTTAGAAATCCCACATCCTTTTCCACTTAACTTACACTTTGGGACCTTAGCTGACGATCTGGGCTGTTTCCCTTTTGACCACGGATCTTATCATTCGTAGTCTGACTGCCGGACTTAATCTATATGGCATTCGGAGTTTGATAAGGTTCGGTAAGCGCTATGCCCCCTAGCCCATTCAGTGCTCTACCTCCACTAGACATATCCGACGCTAGCCCTAAAGCTATTTCGGGGAGAACCAGCTATCTCCGAGTTCGATTGGAATTTCTCCGCTATCCACAGCTCATCCCATGCTTTTTCAACAGCAACGTGGTTCGGTCCTCCACGAAGTTTTACCCTCGCTTCAACCTGGCCATGGATAGGTCACCCGGTTTCGGGTCTACGGCATGCAACTAGTCGCCCTATTAAGACTCGGTTTCCCTTCGGCTCCGTACCTTAAGTACTTAACCTTGCTACATACCGTAACTCGTTGGCTCGTTCTACAAAAAGCACGTCATCACCCTCATAAGGGGCTCTGACCGGTTGTAGGCACATGGTTTCAGGTTCTATTTCACTCCCCTCCCGGGGTTCTTTTCACCTTTCCCTCACGGTACTGCTTCACTATCGGTCATCAGGTAGTATTTAGCCTTGGGAGGTGGTCCTCCCTGCTTCCCACAAGGTTTCACGTGTCTCGTGGTACTCTGGATCAGAACTTGATTATCATAA
>NZ_JAJKGM010000088.1:0-1830 GCF_021412605.1 Clostridium celatum | reverse complement strand
ATGGACACATCCTTTCTTAACTAAATATTATTTTACTTAGTTCGATTTAATGTGTCCACTACTTTATACTAACACCAATTTCACTTAATTTTCTATTTATTATCTCTATTATTTTATTAAACACACTGTAAGAAATAAAATTAAATTTTTTCGATAATTCTTTAGATAATTGTAAGCTATAATCTATCTTACTTACCTCTATCCCAATTAACCATCCATCTATGTTATTTTTCTCTCTTCTTACTGAATTTAAGAAACTTTCTTCATGCGTTGATAATTCACCTATAAAATCGCCTTCTATAAATTCATCACATTCTTTTAAATTTCTTATTGTTACTGTTGCTGGTTTTATCATAAAACAAGTTGCATCAATAATTATTATATAATCATCTTCTTTTATATTATTCAAGCAATATAAATAATCATTTTCACCTATAATAACAGCTATCTCTTCATCATATTGCTTATAATAATCGTTTAAATCCATTAATTTATCTCTTAAGTGTTCTACTATTCTTACACCAATTCCATCATCACTTAATAATACATTTCCAATGCCAAATATTTTAATCATACACAAAACTCCTTAAAAAGTATTTATATATAATTTTTATTAGAAATATAATAATATTATTATCGTATTTACGTAAATTTCTTAGCTTTTATATAAATAAAAACTTTAGATAGTATTATTAAAAAATTAATAACACCTTCTAAAGTTTCATTATCATATCTATTATAGATTATTTTCTTGTGCAATTTTATCAATTATGCTTTTTCTTTCTTCCCCTATAGCACTTATTAACTTTGTTGGCATAAATCCATTTTTATATATTCTGTCATCATTAGCTTTTATCATTGTTACTATTGTAGCTTCTAGCTTTTCATATGCTAATAAATCATCTTGATATAAATCTACTAAATCCTTTAATTTAGTTGCAAGTTCTTTTGGATTTCTATAAACAGCTCTCATTTGTTACTCCTTTTTTCTCTTCTTAAATACTTTATTATTTAAAATTACTTAAACTTATCAAAATTATAAGTCGTTTACTAATTATATCTTAACATAAAATTATTTAAAAGTTAAAATTTTTATATTATAATTCTATTCCTACTCTTGATGGTACTCCTTTTTTAAAAGGATGCTTTATACATTTCATTTCAGTAACATAATTAGCAAGTTCTATAAGTTCATTCTTAGGATCTCTTCCTGTCATAACAACTTCTAATCCATTAGGCTTATTTTTTAAGAATTCAATTACATCTTTTAACTCAATAAAATCATTATTTATAGTTGCTATAATTTCATCTAAAATTAATAAATCATAATTTTCATTATTCATTATTTTTATAATCTCTTTGAATCGTTCTGTATGCTCTAATTTGGCTTGCTTCTTTTCATCTTCATTCATATTCCAAACAAATTTATTTACTGGCTTTCCCGGCATAAAAGTTATATATTCTTGTAATTCTTCTAATGATATTAATTCTCCACTTTTCCCACTTTTTAGAAATTGGGTTATAAAAACTTTCTTCTTTCTACCTGCAGCTCTTATAGCTAAGCCCATCGCTGCTGTAGTCTTTCCTTTTCCATCACCACAATATATATGAATAAGTCCCTTCTCCATTTTATAATCACTCACTTTCATCTTTCCTAATATATATATTAATTTTATTTATAATACTTTTTTGTTAATATTAATGTCAAGCAAAAAATGAAAAAGAACATAATAAATATATAATATTTATTATGTTCTCAGTTTGTTGAAAAACCCCCTGTTTAAAAACAGAGGGTTTTTCTATTATTAGTTGTGGATAAAATTTAATATT
>NZ_JAJKGM010000087.1:0-1852 GCF_021412605.1 Clostridium celatum | reverse complement strand
GGACACATCCTTTCTTAACTAAATATTATTTTACTTAGTTCGATTTAATGTGTCCACTACTTTATACTAACACCAAATATACTTAATGAATCTGAAAAAAATATACTTAAATTATTTTTTGTTGAAAATTTCTCAATATCTGAAATTTCAAAATTGATGAATGTTTCTAGGCAAGCAATTAATCAAAATAAAAATAGAGCTATAAAAAAATTGAAATATATAGTTGCTGATTATATCTATTCATAATATAAATTATTTTTATAAAAATCTCATAGTTAATAACAATAAAATTATATTATATATTTTTAGTTATATAATAAATATTACTCTTAAAGACGTTGATATATGCACCTTAAAAATATGCTTAATCATAATTACTTTGTAGTTTAAGGGGGTGAAATTATGAATAATGAATTGTTTAATTTTCTAACTTCTCAAGGAATATTTGCTTTATTGTTTAGCTATCTTTTGCTATATGTTTTAAAACAAAATCAAATTCGTGAAGAAAATTATCAAAAAATAATCCAACAGCTTAGTAATACTCTTCCTGAAATGCAAAATGACTTGGAAGATATAAAAAATCAAATCTTTAAATAGTACATAAAATATAACCTGTATAATAAATATTATAAAAAGTCTATTCTGCAGGTTTTTTATATTTTTTAATATTTTTACATCCAACCTTAAAATTTAATGAATGGAGAATTAAAATGAAAAACAATAAAGAATTTATGGAGATTTATACAGCTAAAAAAGAACCAAAAGAAATGAGATCATTAATATATGCCTTAATTATTATTTCTAATGTTTTTAATTTTCTTGTATTTTTATTTTATCAATTTATTCTTGGTAAAGATATTAGCTTAACGACTAATCAACAAGGAGTTTTGGATATGTTAAAAAACTATTTTATCATTATGATTCCTTATAATTTAATTTCTTTAATTTTATACATTTTCCCTAAAAAACTAGAATTTTTGATGGAATTATATATATCTATAACTTTTGTTGGAAGTTCGATTTTATATTTCTGCATTTCTATGCTAATATTTATAACAGAATTAAATATATCAGAAGCGATTATAGTAATTATTTTAAGCATAACCATATATATATTCTTAGTTCTTGCTATAATAAGAAATATTAAAAATAAAATGAGAAATGGATTAAAAAAAGTTAACATTGATAAGAGATTAGTATCCGTTTTTACTTCTTTCTGTATAGCTTTAGGAATTATAGCTTCAAAAAAAACTGACCCATATTTTTTAACACCTGCCATAGTATTTCTAATGCTATCTTATTTACTTACACCTACCATACCAGGATTTCATAAATTTTATTTAATTGTTAAAGAAAAAAGAAAACTTTAAAAGTACTACTAAGAATATAAAATCTTTATTAACTTTACTTAATTTGGCTATATTTAAAATAGGAATAATTCATCAAATACAAGTTCAAACATTTCTTTAAGGTTTTCCTTTAATTCAATTTCAGTTAATATTTTTCCAGATATATATCCGATAAACGCACCTATAATACCTCCAACTATAGCAGCAACAAGTGGAAATTGTGGTGCAACTGCTTGTCCTAGAGCACCACCAAAAATGCCTGAAACATATGATATAGCACTATTTTGAATAACACAAGCAGCTAGAGCTGAAGCGTACTCTGCATTAGATTGTATTTCTCCAGCCTCTTCCATTGCTATAAGGTCTTGGAATGATCCTACGGCTATACCAGCAGCAAAGAACATATCATCAAGTGTTTTAAGGAAGTTTGGTGTTAGTATAAAGTAGTGGACACATTAAATCGAACTAAGTAAAATAATATTTAGTTAAGAAAGGATGTGTCC
>NZ_JAJKGM010000086.1:0-2174 GCF_021412605.1 Clostridium celatum | reverse complement strand
ATATTACTGGAAATCAAAATTTCCAGTAATATTTGATTTATAAGAAACTATATTACACAAAATTATCTACAGTCTCTTTTATACTATAAGTACCTTGATTATTTTCAATTGTAATTTCATTAGTTGCAATAATCTTAGATGTTTCTTTATCTTCTATTTGCAATTCAACTTTAAATTCTATAACTGTTACCTCAACCCAAGAAACTTCTTTAAATAAACCAAGTTCAACTGGTTCACCTGAATTAATTATTTCCTTTTGAGGACCCTTCTCTGGAACAATAAACCCTTCAACATCATCATCACTTTTCAGTATCCAATGATATTGGATTTCCTTATCATATTCTCCTATAGCTTTAGGTTTTAATGTTATTGGCATTCCCTTATAAGAGTTAGCATCATTAGTAGCAATTATTTCAACACTTAAACTATCTTTGTGTGTATTATCTTCTGTTTTTATTTGACAACCTACTAACCCAATTAGCAATATAGTTAAAATTATTGACCATATAACTTTCTTCATAAAAGCCTCCGTATTTCATTTAATAAACAATATAATACATTTGTTCAGCAATCATTACATTTATTGTACACTAAAAATAGTAAAATTAAAACAAATTTTATCTTTTATACATATATTGGTCTTCTAATCTTAAAATCCTTTATTAAAGATATAGAATGTGTTGAATTAGCATGAATAAAGAACTTTTTAGGTTTATTCCTTTCCATTTCTGTTTTAAATAATTGGGTCCATTTATACCAAAATAGGTAGTTTGTTAGGAACTTGGTTGAAACACCATTAAATTTCTTTATCCATCTTTTTAGGCTACTATGAAAGGCATTAACTCTTTGAATATTATAAATATCCACAGCTTTTCTTCCACCTCTAATTTGATGTAACTCAAAATTATGTTGAGTAGCAAAGGGGATATAACTCCTATGTTTATCTGTACATAATATAGAATTCTCCTCAACAACTTCTGATAAAGCTCTGTCTATATCGCTATATTTAGGTCTACCATTGCATATTAATCCTGTATAGATATTACCTAATCTATCCACACCACATAAAACACAGGCAAATTCCTTTGATATACCTCTTGTATTTATTTCTTTGCCACGTTTTCTTGGCTCCCTTGGCATAGTAAAATTAGAACTTTTACTATGATTACCTTTATAGCTAAGGGCAAAGTAAGTCTCATCAAGTTCAATAACACCTTCAAGCGAACCATAGCCAATAAACTTTCTAATTGCGTCTATGATTTTATGTCTCCAGAAAAAAGCTGTTGCAATATTAATTTCAACGATTTCAGCACACTGCCTAATAGTGTTGCCGTTTACCATACATTGGGCATATAGTAACCATTTATCTAATCCCTTTTTACTACTTGAAACTGGTGATTTATAAAAGTCATTGAAAGTTTTTTTACACTCTGGATTTTGGCATTTATACCTTTGTTTAACTCCATTTTTACCATGATATTTTCCATACTTAGATATTTTGTCATGATTACAAAAAGGACAGCACTTCCCCTTATTAAATCTATTTTCAGCGATTTCTTTATCTATAGAGTTAGTAATTCCATTTTACATCAATACAGTCTTCAAAAATTCAAATACCTTACCTTGCTCATGTGTATTTAATTGTGAAACTTGTTTAATAACATTATTAACTCTTGGCATAAAAAAACCTCCTAAATAGTAGTTATATAATATATTATAACCATATTTATAGAGGTTAATCAAATTTCAACAGTTTATTAAAACAAAGCCTTATAAAAATGAAAAATAATAAGAGCCACTAATAAGAGATTTAATCTTACTAGCGGCTCTTTATTTCAATAATAGCCTAAATAATATTACATTAATATGGTTTTTCTTGCAGAGTCTGTATAGTGTTTTTATTAAAAAATAAAGAATTAAGTAGCAATTATAAAAGAATATGTAGAATATATATCTTTTACAATGCTTCTATTTCAGCAATATTCATAGGTCTACTATAAAAATAACCTTGAGTATATAAACTAGTATTATTAATATTATTAATTAAATTATGTTGATATATATTTTCAATCCCTTCAATTATAAGAGTTTTATTGCTTTGGTCTTATGTCAATATTTTGGACACAAAAAGTCAAACTTTTTTATGCTGCACTTCTAGCTAATAATTCACATTG
>NZ_JAJKGM010000085.1:0-2938 GCF_021412605.1 Clostridium celatum | reverse complement strand
TTTAAGACTCTCAAAAGAATTGCTGGTTTACTTTAACTATATTCTGTTCAATTTTCAAAGACCATTTTCTGTGTCGCCCTCAAGCGACTTCTTTATCTTATCACTACTTTCGATTACTGTCAACAACTTTTTTTAAGTTATTTTTGTTTTTCTTTAGCGATAAAACTAATATATCACTTCAAAAGTAATTAATTATTCTCTATATGTTGAATTATTAATTACTTTGTCATCAGCGACGTGTTTTATCTTATCACTACTCCATTACATAGTCAATACTTTTTTATAATTTTTCTATTATATTTTTAAAATCCCCTAATTTGCTACTTTCCAAAATCTGCACAGGTCTATTTCCTAATAAAAATAAATTATCTGCCAAATTTAATATTTCTTCCTTATCATGTGTAACCATTATTATTGTTATTCCTTTTTTTATATTTAAATCTTTAATTATACTTATAATATTGCTTTTACACTTTATATCTAATGATTTAAACGGCTCATCCATTAATATTACATCAAATGTTCCTAATAAAGCTCTCGCAATATTTACTCTTTGCTTCATTCCTCCACTAAGTTCATTAGGATAATAATACTTAAACTCCTTTAATCCTACTTCTTCTAATATTTTATCTATTTCTATTTCCACTTGATCTTCTTTAATATTATTCTTAGCAATAAGCTTCAAGTTTGAATATACATTTTTCCAAGGTATAAGATTATCATTTTGAAATATATATGATATCTTTATACCTTTTTGAAGTAATTCATTAGCTATATAATTTAATAGTGTAGTCTTACCACAACCAGAACTACCTATAATACAATTTATTTTGTTGTCTTTTAATTCTATACTGAAATTTTCATAAACTATATCATTCCCATAATTAATATTTATATTTTCTATCCTCATATCCTATCCCTTATACTTTTTTAATAAAAAAATCTTTTCTAAAATCAAATCAAATCCATAAACAATTACTGTTATTATAATCATCCATGCTATAACTGCTGCTGTATTTAATTGCATTTTTTCTAATTGTATCATAGATCCTATTCCATATTTAGGCTGTGCGTAAACCTCACCAGATATAACAACTTTAAAAATTAATGCCAAAGTAGAATTAATAACTTTTTTTAATTCTATTATTATACTTGGAATTATTATTGCATTAATTCTATCAATATTTGATATTTCATATACTTTACACATTTGTATTAAATCTTTATTTATATTTAAAAGAGTATTCAATATTACATCATAAAATATAGGAAATGAAATCACAATTCCTATTATTATTGGCGCAAATTCTTTTGATGTCCATATTAAAATAAGAACTATAAATGCCATAGTTGGTATAGCCTTAATAAATAGAATTATTGGATATAATAAATTATAAATAAATTTACTGTAATAACTACATATTGCTAATACTATTGATATAAATAATGATAATATAAAACTTTCTATGCACCTAATAATACTACTGACTATTAATTTCATAAAATTTACTTCACATATTAAATTATATAAATTTTCTATAACATCAAAAAAAGAAGGCATCAATAGCCTATTATTTATTATAATAGCTACTGATTGCCATATTAATAAAATTATTATACTTGCAATAACTAAATACTTCTTATTCTTTAATGAAGATTGAGTCATATTCTCCACCTTCTCCTTTATTTTCTGTGTCTATAACTGAAAAATATTTTTCATATTCTAAAGTGCATTCTTCAATCTTAGTAAAATTTAAATTACTATTATTTATTGCTTTATCAATAGTATCTTTGTTAATAGTTATCCCCAACACTTCACATTTTTCAGCTGCATCTTGTGGATTATTCTTAACCCACTCTTCACTTTCATTAAAGGTATTAATAATTTCTTCATATAAGCCAGTATCTTTTATACTATTATAAAATTCTTCTTTGATTATTAAAGTTGATTGTGGGTATCCCTTACTAAGATTATTTATTTTAGCCCATTCTTCATTTAAATTTAATATAATCTTTATATCCTTATTTTTATCCATTACTGTAGATAATGCTGGCTCTGGTAAAACAGCATATTTAACTTTTCCACTCATAACCATTGGAGTAAGCTCAGACGCAGCCCCTACATATGAAAATTCAAAATCACTCTCTTTAAAACCTTTATTAGTTAATATATTTCTAAAAACTATATCTGGAGTAAGGCCTTTTCCGGTATTATAAATTTCACAACCTTTTAATTCTGAAATATCTGTTATATCATCTGTTGATACTAAATATAAAGATCCCCATCCTATAGTTGCAGCAATTTTATAATCTAAACCTTTTTTATATGCTTGTAATGCTAAGTTAGAAGGAACAATGGCTAATTCAGCCTCACCCTTCATTAACTCAGATAAAAGTAAATCAGTAGTTTTTTGTATTGAATATTCTATGTTCATATAACTAATCTTTTTATTATCATTCATAGCCTTACTTATTGCTATTGAAGGCAAACCATCTGGACAAATTAAGGTTGCATTTACATCCTCATGCTCTTTAATCTCCTGATTATTACTACAAGATATCATTACACAACTCATTAATAATATCATAAAAATTTTTAATACATTTTTCATATTAATCACCCCAACCTAAATTTTATCATATTATTACATTTATTGTATATTATTTTTATATTTGTTAATATTGATAATTTTAAGAAAATTATATAAGGATTGATATACACTAGAACATCATTAAAATATATTTATTATTTTGATTTCAAACACAAAAACACTTAAAAATCAATCTAAGTGTTTTTGCTTATTTATCTTTTAACTTATAATTTTACATAACAAAAAAGCACCTAGCTTTATGCTAAGTGCTTGTATTACCTGGCAACGTTCTACTCTCCCACACGGTCACCCATGCAGTACCATTGACGCTGTAGAGCTTAACTTTC
>NZ_JAJKGM010000084.1:0-3807 GCF_021412605.1 Clostridium celatum | reverse complement strand
CCTTCAACTCCATTTACAAGTGCATTTTCATTATCAGATGTAACTGTAAAATTAGTTGAATCTATAACTGTTTCATCAGTAATAACAGCTTCATTTGTTATTACTAAATTATCAACTTGCCCTTTAAATGCTTTACTTTCACTTCCTATTTTTTCTAATGGGAATACGAATGTAGTATATTTGATATTAGAACCTTCTTCTAATATTTGTTCAACATATTCACCATTTACATAAATTTCTGTTTTATTTAATTTACCAACAACAGTAATATCTACCCATTCTCCCTTAGGTAATTCATAATCAAATGAATAGTCATACCCTTCTCTTGAGAATCCTAACTTTCCAGTTCCAGCTTGTACTGCCTTAAATGTTCCTTTTGATGATTCAAATAAAATTTGTTCACTATCATCACTATTTTCATCTCTCTTAACACTGAAAGAAACTGAATAATTTGGTCCCATATTATTAATTCCAGTTTTAATGTAACTATTACCACCTTCTAATTCTAATACTCCATCACTAACTGAAGCATTGTTAATTTCAGTAGAATCATATCCATTTTCTGATTTATCTTCAACTGTATTATTTTCAAATTTATTAAAGTCATATTCCATAACCTTTTCAGTTTCAGATTCAACTTCAAATCTTGGATTAGTGTTAGGTGCAACTCCAACTTCATCAGCTACTTCTACAAATTCATTATATGTTTTATCATCAGCTTCTCCCCACATTTTTTCTGATAATACTTGCATTCCTGGTAGGATTCTATCAAATATATCATATTCAACTATTCCATTTGCTTTATTATCTATCATGTCATTCCAAAGAGCAAACATTCCACCGTTCATTTGTGGTGATCCTTCTGGTATTGTAACTCCGTTACTAAAAGTATTTACTTCCCAATTATTATATAACCAACTATGATTTAAGTAATTATAATAATAATTTGCACCTGGAACTAAATAAAGATATGAATCCTCTGTATTTATTAAATCATATCCTTGATCATACATAGCTTGAGCATTAGCCCATCCGGAATTCCATATATTCATTTCAACACCATCTGAATAAACTGGTGTTGATCCATTCTTATTACTTAAACTTCCCCATACTCTTACATTAGAGCCCTTTTCTTCTTTTATAAATCTTAACATTTTATCTGTATATGCTCTATACTCTTCTTTTCCTCCGTAGAATTCATCTGTTCCTATATGAACAGTTGAATTTCTAAATACTGGATTTTCCCCATCCATATACTCACTAAATATACTTTTTATATAATCAACAACTTTTTCATCATTCACATTAAGCATTGCTGCATTTTCACCTTGCCCATTACCATAAGCATACTCTGGATGTACTTTTGTAAATGCCAATGAATGACCTGGTGAATCTATTTCTGGAACTATATTAACTCCATAAAGTTTAGAATCATCAATAAAGTTTCCAAACTCCTCCTTAGTATAATACATATCTTCTGATGTTAATCTTAATCCATTTTCACCAACATCATTTGACTCAAGACGGAATCCTGAATATGCATTTTCTAATGCATCTGTAGGATAATCATCATGTAACCAAATATAGTTATCATTTAAATGAATTTGGAAATCATTTAATTTATACCATGACATATTTTGCATTACTTCATATAAGAAATCTAATGAAATAGGCTTTCTTCCTACATCTAGCATAAATCCTCTTACATCGTATTGAGGATAATCTCTAACTAGTCCCTTTTCTATAAATGTTCCATTTTGCTTTAATATTTGAAGAATACTCCTTGTTGATAAGAATATTGCTGATGCATCATTTCCTTCTACACTAAGAACATCATCAATATCCATATAATAACCTTCTTCTCTAAGTTCTGGATAATTTGACGTTAATGAAAGATAGAAATCTCCTGCTTGTGGAGCATCTGATACAACAACTTCAATATCATTTCCTACTATATCTTTATAATCATTAGCAAAAGTTTCTGCTGTTTCTCTAAGTTCTTCTGCTGAAGTAGGATTTAGTACTATTCTTGAATTGTTTGATATTTCAAAATTTCCTGTCTTTCCAGCCCATTCTCTTAATTCTGGAATAACAGTTGGTTTAACATTTCCCTCAACTTCATATTGACCTGGTACAATTATTTCAAATGCAGGTGAAGTAGCTTTTTCATCACCTTTTTTAACTTCAAAATTTACAACAACCTTTGTATCTACAAGTGGCTTATGAATATTCATATCATAATCGATAACTTCTTCATAATCTGCTCCAATAAATGATATTTCAAATCCTTCTGGAACACTTGGCATTTTAAGAACAGTAGCATCTTCTGTAGGTGCAGTAACTTTTAAGCTTGCAGCTACTTCTGCTGCTGTTTTTGGAGCTTCTGGAATTTCTCCATTATAAAGTTCTAATTCATATACAGATACAGTATTCCAATTAACGCCTTCTGAGTTTGCAAGATGTTCATCAATATAAAGTCTTACATATCTTCCTCTAACCTTTTCATTTAAACTTATAATATCCTTAAAGTTTGCTGGTGCAGCAGTTGCAGTATATACATCATTCCATGTAACATCATCATCTGATACTTGAATTCTATACTTAGGTGCATTTCTTCTTTCCCACTCAATTACTATATTATCAAATTCAGTTACTTCTCCTAAATCAACCTTTAGCCATTGATCTTCTGATGATACAGCACTTGCCCATCTTGATTGCTTTGTAGATGTTCTATCAATTGTTCCATCAAATGCCTTAGCTGCTGAAAAACTTGTACCACCTTCTTGGCTTGATGCTGTTGCAGTTTTATTTAAAGCTATGTTAACTCCAGCTTCTGGTCTTACAACAGAATCTCTATTATAAACTTCTAGCTCATATACAGATACAGTTTCCCATGATATAGTTGATCCTTCTTCAGCTGGATCATATTCCTTAACAACAGCTCTAACATATCTTGCTTCTTGATTTCCTAAACTTATAACATCTCTATAATTATTAACTGTTGTACCAGTATAAATAGTTGTCCAACTATCTTTATCATCTGATATTTGTATTTCATAAGAATTAATGTTTTTTCTTTCCCATTCAATTACTACTTCATTGAATACCGTTTTTTCTCCTAAATCAACACCTACATATGGGTTTTCAGCATATCTAACAGATGCCCATCTTGATTGTTCTCCATTATTAGCATTTCTATTTATAATTCCATCTGTCACCTTAGTTGAATTAAATCCCTCTGTTTCATCTCCTGACGAAAACGTTGTCTTATTTAACGCTAAGTTACTCTCACCATTAGTATTTTCAGTTGCAAAAACACTAATATTACTAAGCACCATAGAAGATGCTAAGAATAGTGGTAATACTTTTTTAAATGCTTTTCTATTATGCATTCCTCTCATTTTTAATTCCCCCTAATAATAATTTACTAATGTATTCCTTTTCATAACCATTCAATAACAATTATACATCTATTCCATATTTGTGTAAATAAGTTTTATTATGTTAATACACCCCCTCTATAAATTAATATTATAAAATTGATATTGTAATATTAATGAATATCTTCATTCTTAATAAAGATATTATATAAAAATGACTCCCAATAAACATATAATTTATCAGGAGCATTTTTTATTTAATTCTACTTATTTCTTCTTTTTTTAGTTAAACCTAATCCACCAAGTAAAGCAATAACTCCACTGATTAATGTTCCAGCTACACCTGCTGCTCCTGTTTGTGGTAACTTTCCACTATTTGAATTTCCAGTAGTGCTTCCACTGTTTGCAGTTCCGCTATTATTATTTG
>NZ_JAJKGM010000083.1:0-4013 GCF_021412605.1 Clostridium celatum | reverse complement strand
CAGGAAAGTTAAGCTCTACAGCGTCAATGGTACTGCATGGGTGACCGTGTGGGAGAGTAGAACGTTGCCAGGTAATATGCGTTATTAGCTCAGTTGGTAGAGCACCTGACTCTTAATCAGGGTGTCCCGGGTTCGAATCCCTGATGACGCACCAAAGTCCTAATCTTAATGATTAGGACTTTTTTTGTATATAATAAAAACTATAGTTATTTAGAAAAAGTAGTTTAATATTAAGATAATAAAATATATGTGCTAGGAAAAGTATGTTATCTATTTTTATCTTTTATATGAATATATTAGTAAATTTAAAGTTAGAACATAGACTAAACTCTAATTTATTGTATAATACAAATTGAGCAATAAATATACGGAGGGCAAAAAGATGGCGTTAAAAAGTAGAAAAGTAGCAATAGTAGGAACAGGGTTAGTTGGATCTAGTACGGCATTTAGTTTAATTACACAAGGTGTGTGTGAAGAAATCTTAATGATTGATTTAAATAACGAAAGGGCTTTAGGCGAAGCTATGGATTTAAATCATTGTATAGAGTATTTAAATAGAAATACTAAAGTCAGAGCTGCTACATATGATGAATGTGGAGATGTGGATATAATAGTAATAACTGCAGGGGCACCACCTAAACCAGGGCAATCAAGAATTGATACATTACATGTTTCAGCAAAAATAGCAGAATCTATTGTTAATCCTATAATGAAAAGTGGATTTAAGGGACATTTCATAATAATATCTAATCCTGTGGATATGATATCATATCATGTGTATAAATTATCTGGATTACCTAAAAATCATATAATAGGAACAGGAACATCGGTTGATTCAGCAAGATTAAAAAACTTTATAGGTCAATTATTAAAAGTTGATCCTAGATGTGTACAAGGATATTCTATGGGTGAACATGGAGACTCTCAAATGATTCCATGGTCGCATATATATGTTGGAGGAAAACCATTCTTAAAGGTTATAGAAGATAATAAGAATAGAATTGGGAATATTGATTTAGATAATTTAGTAATGGATACAGCCAAAGCAGGATGGGAAGTCTATAACAGAAAAGGAACTACATATTATGGAATAGCAACAGCAGCAGTAGCTATAATAAAGGCTATCTTAAATGATGAAAATAAAATAATGCCAGTATCTACATTATTAGATGGAGAATACGGTGAACATAATGTATTTACAGGTGTACCTGTAGTTTTAAATAGTACAGGTGTTAAGGAAGTTGTAGAAATAGAGATGTTGGAAGAAGAAATGAAAAAATTTAATGAATCTAATAATTTTATAAGAAGTTGTATAAGAGAGTTAGGATATAATATTTAAACTTATATAAACTATAGCATATAGTAAGAATGAATTATATATGCTATAGTTTTAACTAATTTATGACATAAATTCATAGAAAAAAATATATTATATGAGTATAATTGGAATATATAATGAATAAAAATAAAAAAATAGAGAAAAATAAAATTATTTTTAAAAAATATGTTGACATATGTATAATAAGTCTATATAATTAGTTCTTGTTGAGAGACAAATCAACAGAAACAAAAAAATAGAATATCTGGTGATGATGGCGTAGAGGAAACACTCCTTCCCATTCCGAACAGGAAAGTTAAGCTCTACAGCGTCAATGGTACTGCATGGGTGACCGTGTGGGAGAGTAGAACGTTGCCAGGTAAAATGGTTTACTAGCTCAGTCGGTAGAGCACTTGACTTTTAATCAAGGTGTCCGGGGTTCGATTCCCCGGTAAGCCACCAAAAATCACTTCTTAATATAGGAGTGATTTTTTAATAAGAACTTGCTTAGCATAATATAAATAAAGAAGAGAGAATGTAATTATACATTCTCTCTTTTTAATATACTATATATATCTTTTTTTACAAATCTGAAAAAATTCTTTAATGAATTTAAATCATCTTTAATAGTTGTTTCTTCATCTTCTTTAAAATATCCACTTGTATAAGCAGCCATAATAAAAAATAGCAATCCTAAGTTTATGTATATATCTTTAAAATCAGCAATAAACAAATCACTTATCCCTATAAAGTCTAGACTACCACCATAGAACACTTTATCAATAAATGAACAAAGGGCGCCAGTGAAGATAAAGACGAAGCACATGTCACTCCAAAAAGTTTTCGTATTTTTATATTTACTATATCTATAAATTTCAAAGAATAAGAATAGTGCTATACCATTAATTAATATTAATATGGGAAAGCTAACATTAAAATTAAATCTTGCATTTAGCCAAGAGCCATGAGTATTTATTATTGGATTAAAAGATAAAAAGTTTGGAATTATTTCAAAATAATTATCAAAGAAATTAAATTTTATTATTATTTTTAAACCTTGATCAATCAACATAAGAATAGCAAATAGAATAAAGAGTGATATATTACTTATTCCGTTAATATATTTATTACTTACTAGATATATAATCCAACCAGTAAATGCAAAAACTATAACTAAAGATAAATTTAGTATTAAAGTATATGAATCTTTAACTCTGCCACTAAAAATCTCAAATATGAAATATATAAGCCACATTGTAGGTAAGATCCCAATTGTAATTAGTTTATCTTTATTCAAAGAATTTTTCATGATGTCCTCCAAGTTTTATATTATAGATTTAATTAATTTTATCATAATAAATATAATAATTCACTATATTAGTAATTTATTCAATAAAATTGGTATAATAGAAAATGAGAGAATTTATAATAATAGTTATTTTGATTAATAGCATTATACAGATAAGGGAGGATATAAAATGTTAACAATTTTTGCAGTATCAGATTCAATAGGTGAAACAGCTGAACAAGTAGCAGAAGCTGCAGCAAGTCAATTTCACAGTGATGTTGAAGTGAGAAGAACACCATATATAAAAACATTAGAGGATGTTGAGGAATTAATAAGTGAAGTATTACAATGCGAATCAGCTATGATTGTATCAACAATAATTACTGTTAATGTAAGAGAGTATTTAACTCAAAAATGTGTCGAATTAAATATATCAGTTATAAATGTATTAGGTCCAATTATAAATATTGCATCATCCATATTAAATAAACAACCACAATATGATCCAGGGGCTATGTGGAAAACTGATGAAGCATATTTTAAGAGAATTGAGGCAATGGAATTTGCTATGCAATATGATGATAGTAAAGATTATAGAGGATTAAAAAATGCAGATGTAGTTCTTATAGGACTTTCTAGAACTTCTAAAACACCACTTTGTATGTATTTAGCTAATAGAGGAATAAAAGCTATAAATATACCCTTAGTGCCAGAAGTGGGAGTTCCTAAGGAATTATATGAAATAGATAAACATAAGATTTTTGGGCTTACAATAAATCCGTTACAATTGATAGAGATAAGAAAACGAAGATTAGACAAATTTCATAGAATACCTACTAATATAGAATATGCAGGTGATGCAAGAATATTAGAAGAGTTTGATTTTGCTGATAAAATAATAAAAAGAATAGGATGTAAAACTATAGATGTTACTCAAAGAGCTATAGAAGATACCGCACTTATAATAATAAAGGCCCTAGGATGTGACAATTAGAAGATATACTATATTTAAGAATATTTTAGTTAGAGGTTATTATATTAAGAAAAAATTTAAGACTTCTAACTAAAATTTTTATATAATTTAAATAAATAATATTATTTGATTAAATTATATAAAATTGTAATAATATGTTGACTTAAAAAATTATTAGTGATATTATAAGGAAGTCGCTGATGACGAGTTTGTTAAACAAGTAAAATCTTGTTGACAGAAAGCGTGAGAAGTGATATGATAAATTTCGTTGCTAACGACAAATTACAACAAACTTTAAAAAAGTTGTTGACAGTAGTCGAAAGTAGTGATAAGATAAAGAAGTCGCTTGAGGGCGATACAGAAAATGGTCTTTGAAAATTGAACAGAATATAGTTAAAGTAAACCAGCAATTCTTTTGAGAGTCTTAAAATAAA
>NZ_JAJKGM010000082.1:0-4286 GCF_021412605.1 Clostridium celatum | reverse complement strand
CAATGTGAATTATTAGCTAGAAGTGCAGCATAAAAAAGTTTGACTTTTTGTGTCCAAAATATTGACATAAGACCAATTAAAATAAACCAGATTTTATATTCCCTTCTATACTCATTCTCACTTCAAATGTCATTCCACCCTGCTCATTTCCATAAACCTCGATCTTCCCGCCATGCTCCCGCACGATATCACGCACCATTGCAAGTCCGAGACCCACCCCGCCAAGCTCACGGCTTCTTGACTTATCCACCCGGAAGAACGGTTCAAAAATCTGCTCTCTAAATGTCTCATCAATTCCATTTCCCGTATCTGCAACCGTCAGAACAACTTCATTCTTCTTTCTCTCTGCCGATACCGTAACACTTCCATCCGTATGATTATATTTGATCGCATTTTCTATAAGATTATAAAGCATCCGATAGATCAGTATATCACTTCCTGTCAGAACCAAATCTTCAGCTTCACCCTCTTCTTTTTCATCTATCATACTCTGCGACTTCTGTATCAGTTCAACGTTCTTCTCTTGCGCCAGCGGTTCCAGATCTGTCAGCACTTCCTCTATCAACCCGTGAAGTTCAATCTTGTCGTTGCGTGCTACCGTCTGCAGTTCACTCATATCCAAAAGTGTTCTGACTAGCTTGCTAAGACGCTCGTTCTGTTCTGTCACCATCTGAATTGTCTCTTCCGCCGCCTCTCCACTCTTCGAATAATCCATCGTATGATAGAGATCTAGCTGTGCTTGGATTAATGCCAAAGGAGTCCTCAACTCATGCGCTGCATTTCCGGTAAACTGACGTTGCATCTCAAATGATTTCGAGAGACGCAAAAGCATTTTATTATAAGAAGTACGAAGTCTATCTAGTTCTAAGATCTTATTTTCTTCAATCGTATAATCCGTCAGATCCTGTGCCTGGACTTTTTCTACCGTCTCTGAAAATTCTCCGAGTGGTTTCAATGCCTGGCCACTGACAAAATAAGTCACTGCTCCGCCAAACAACGCCACAACAGCAGTAATCAGGAGACTTCTGTTTCTATAATAAAATTTTGAATTATAAATCTTCGTGGCAAACTGAGCCGCAAAATCATCCCACTCATCATCCGGAATGTCAATGTACACCTCTTCCGGTGTTCCACCTTGATCGGTAACCGTCTCCTGAAGCGCGTCAAAATAATAGACTCCGTTCTTATATAAAAGAAATGTAAGACATCCACACAACATGGTGATCAGCACTGTCGTCAAAATCGTCAGTCTCCACTGAAGTGATATTTTTCTCATGCTTTTTCATATCCTCCTATATTATAACCTTCACCGATCTTATTCACGATCGGATCATAACCGAGTCCCGCTTTCAGCTTCTTTCTCAGAGAAGACATATGCACTCTGATAGAACTACTGAAACTGTCCAAGGAAGAATCCCAGACATGCTCGATCAACTCTTCCTGACTGACCGGTCTTCCCTTATTCAGAAGAAGGTACTCCAGGATTCCGTTCTCTTTCCTTGTCAATTCAACCAGATTTTCCTTTGCATACGCTACCCGCTCTCTTGTATCAAAACGAAGGTCGCCGCATTCCAAACAGACATTTTTCTGTATGAATTTTCTTCTTGTCAGACTTCTCACACGAGCTTCCAGTTCTTGCAGGTGAAATGGTTTTTCCATATAGTCATTCGCTCCTGCATCTAGCCCATCAACCTTATCTGCAATCTGACTTCTAGCAGACAAAATCAGTACCTTTGTCTCTTCATTTTCCTTACGAAGTTCTCTGAGAATCTCCATACCGTCCATCCCCGGCAAGTTAAGATCCAGCACGATCAGATCATACATTTCCGCATAGATCATGTGCAATGCTTCCTCTCCGTCATTGCACACGTCTACCTCATACCCAGCCTGGTGCAGACTTTTCGCAATTATACCACACAATTTCTTTTCATCTTCAACAACTAATAATCTCAATTTATTTTTCTCCATTTTCTTAACAAGAATTTTACACCCCCTATTGTATAATGCAAATATCGAAAGGTCAATAAACTGACTTTGAACATTGAAACAACATTGAAACAACATTGAAAGGAGTATTTTAATGAGAGCTGAAAAAGCAACACAGATTCTTTTACTTTCAGCCGGTCTTGTACTTTTCCTTGGCGGAATCTTCCGCGGAGAAGCTGCTGTTGTACTTAGTAAGGCAATAAAATTATGTATGGAGTGTGTCGGAATTGGATAAGAAAATAAAATCAAACAAAAACTTTCTAGTCCGCTTCCGCGGATGGATTCAGGCAGCTGCAACGCTGCTGACCAACATTCACATCCCGAATCTATTTAAAGGGAAAATCTATCAAGGAAATGTAAAGACACTGTGTGTACCGGGGCTGAACTGCTACTCCTGTCCTGCTGCCACAGGCGCATGTCCGATCGGAGCTTTCCAGGCTGTAGTCGGTTCTTCAAAATTCAAGTTCACCTACTACATCACCGGATTTTTTATCCTGTTAGGAGTGCTGTTAGGACGATTTATCTGCGGTTTCCTCTGTCCATTTGGATGGTTTCAGGATCTGCTGCATAAGATTCCAGGCAAGAAATTTTCCACCACAAAACTGAAACCTCTGCAATATCTAAAATACGTGATCCTGCTCGTCTTTGTGATCCTGCTTCCGGCATTTGTGACCAATTCACTTGGTATGGGAGATCCTTTCTTCTGTAAATACATTTGCCCACAGGGTGTACTCGAAGGTGCGATTCCACTGTCACTTGCCAACTCAGGAATCCGTTCTGCACTCGGACATCTTTTTACATTTAAATTCACGATCCTTGTGCTTTTCATTGTCCTGAGTATCCTGTTTTACCGTCCATTCTGTAAATGGATCTGCCCTCTTGGGGCCATTTATTCTCTGTTCAACAGAGTATCATTTCTTAAGATCCAAGTGGATCATGAGAAATGCGTAGGCTGCCAGAAATGTAGTCGTGTCTGCAAAATGGATGTCAATGTGGTAGACACACCTAATCATCCGGAGTGTATCCGTTGCGGAGAATGTATGAAAGCCTGTCCGACTGATGCGCTCTGCTATCATTACGGATTTTCAAATAAGAAACAGACTGACAGTAAATAAAATAAAACCATTAAAAGGAGATTTAAAATCATGAAAAACAAAACACTCAAAATAAACTCAATGAAATTAAAAAAGGTAATTGCTGCATCACTTGCCATTTCCGTGCTTTTTGCATTCACAGGTTGTGGAAGTTCTTCTAATTCTTCATCAACTGACAACAAGAAACAGGAATCCACTTCTACAGCAGACGCTGGCAGTACAGATGAACTGAACGAAAAACTGAATGATCTTTACCAGCAGGAGAATCAGCTCTTTGCTGATCACAAAGAAGCCTGGGACAAAGCATTTGGCTTTATGAGCAAGAACACTTCTGAAGATTCTATGACTGAAAACTATGCGGACTCCCTTGCAAGTGCAGTAGACTCAAACAAAGATTCTTTCTCAGAAGAAGAGTATGATACCCTAAGCAAAGACATTGAAACAATCCGCGGTATCGAAAAAGAGATTGCAAAGCTTGAGAAAAAGATTTCTGCCTCTAAATCCTCAGATAGTGCTTCCTCAAAAACTGATGAATCCACAGACGTGTTCCATGATTTCAAAGGGAAAGATCTGGATGGAAATGCCGTAGATGATAGTCTTTTCGCTAATAATAAAGTCACAGTTGTAAACTTCTGGTTCAGCGGATGTAAACCTTGCGTCGGAGAGCTCTCTAAGCTGAATGAGTTAAACGAGACACTTAAGGAAATGGGCGGTGAAGTTGTCGGTATCAATACAGACACATTAGATGACAATCAAGATGGTATCAAAGAAGCGAAGGAAATCATGAAAGCACAGGGGGCTTCCTACAAGAACCTGACTTTCGATTCTGATTCAACAGTTGGAAAATATGCCGGAAACATCATGGCATTCCCTACAACAGTTCTTGTAGATAAAGACGGAAATATCGTTGGTAAGCCTCTGATGGGTGGAATCGATGATCAGTCAAACTACGATCAGCTGATGAAACAAATCCAGTCCGTGATCGATCAGAAATAATTTATCTTATAAATAAGGATTGCTATCACTATTTTGGTATTGATTGAAATTTATATTTTGTTAAACAAATCAAAAAAATATAACAGTTAATTAGTAGCTACCACTGCTATGTATGCCGCCACTATGGATAACGGGGAGAGTAGATAGATTTGTGTAAAAAACAAATCTATCTACTCTTTTTTGTATGATTAGTTGGTAGATTTGGAATAA
>NZ_JAJKGM010000081.1:0-4379 GCF_021412605.1 Clostridium celatum | reverse complement strand
ATCAATCATCAAGTTCAAATAATAATAGCGGAACTGCAAACAGTGGAAGCACTACTGGAAATTCAAATAGTGGAAAGCTACCACAAACAGGAACAGCAGGTGTAGCTGGAACATTAATAAGTGGAGTTATTGCTTTACTTGGTGGATTAGGTCTGAGTAGAAAAAGGAATAAAAAGTAGTAGTTTTAAGGAAATTCTAAGGTTAGAAGTATAAAAATAAATTTATATGAGAGGACAATAGCAAATTATTTCGCTATTGTCCTCTTTATTTATAGTAGAAAGTATATTTAAAAACTTAATGCGCAATATATTTATATAATTTAGCAATTATTATAAAAAAAGTAAAAAAATATACAAAGAAATAATTTTATATAATATAATTAATTAGAGTAAACAATTTGGTATAAAAGGAGGAATTATGATGAATAGAAGAAAAATAGTGGCATTAATAATGGCGTCAGCTATGGCTTTCAATACGATTAGCTCTATATCTAATGTAAACGTATTAGCGTATGAATCCCAAATTCATAAAAATTTAATTATTGAAGAGGAAATACCACAAAGTCAAATGACAGCAGTAGCTACGTCATCTCAATCTGGGGAAGATGGAAGTAAAGCTATAGATGGCGATATTAGTACAATGTGGCATACTCCTTGGTATGAAACAATAGAATTTCCGCAAAGTTTAACAATTGATTTAGGGGGAGTTAATAACGTAAGTAGCTTAAAAGTTTCACCAAGAGTATCAGGCTCAAATGGAATGATAAATAATTATGAAGTTTATGCTATTAATGGTGATGAAGAAACTCTTGTATCTGAAGGAGTATGGGCAACAAGCAATAGCGATCCTAAATATGTTACATTTAATGAACCTATTAATGCAGAAAAAATTAAAATAGTAGCATTGGGTGGAGTTGGAGGATTTGCTTCTATAGCAGAAGTAAATATATATAGAGTTAAAGAAGATATTAATAAAATTGCAAGATATGAAAATAAAAAGATAACAAATAATCAAGGCATAGATATATCTTCCGATATTGAAGCTCTTAAAGGATTGGAGGAAGGAACTATAGTTGCAAGATTTGACACTACAAAGGGCGATATTCAGTCTTTAATTAGTGTTGGAAACAATAATGTAGCTAATGGGCACTTTCATCTTTATGTAGCTGATAATACGGTTGGATTTGAAGTGAGAAATCAAAGTGGAAATGTAGCTACTGGTAAAGCTTCTGCCGTTTTAAATAATGGTATAAATACTGTTGCACTTAAAGTAACAAGCGGTGTTGGATATAAAATATTTATCAATGGTAAATTAGCTGGAGAAGTTACAACTTCTAATGCAACATTAAGTGCAGGAGTAGTAGATGTTAATAATGCTTATATTGGAAAGACTGATAGAGCTTCAGGAAATGAATATCCATTTAGTGGCTCTATAGATTTTATAGATGTATATGGAGATGTACTTCCAGATAAATACTTATTAGACGTTACTGGACAAACTGTACTTCCTTCAGAAGATGAAATATTACCAGAAGGTTATAAAAGTGAAGTAGTTGACTTATTTAAACCAGGTGATTTAGGTTCTCCAAACTTTAGAATACCTGCATTATTTACAACAAAAGAAGGAACTGTTATAGCTTCTATTGATGTTAGAAATAATGGGGGAGCAGATGCGCCTTGGAATGATATAGATTCAGGTGTAAAAAGAAAAACAGTAAATGGAGAATGGGAAGAAGCTCAAAAGGTAATAGATTTTCCAAGTAATGCTTCTGTTATTGATACAGCATTAACACAAGATGAAGAAACAGGAAGAATATTCTTATTAGTTACTACATTCCCACAAAACTATGGATTCTGGCAAGCACAAGCTGGAAGTGGATATACAGAGATTGATGGAGAAAAATATAGATCTTTATATGATTCTTCAGGAAATCTTTATACTATAAGAGAAGATGGAAATGTTTATGATAATGAAGGTAACATAACAGATTATAATGTAAATATTCATAGTATGGAATTAACTAAGGGTGGTGTATCAGCTGGAAATGTTATGACTGCAAATTGTGAATTAAAGGTTCATGGCACAAGCTATTTAAGTCTAATATACAGTGATGATGATGGAAAAACTTGGAGTGAGCCAATAGACATAAATGCAGATGTTAAAGCAGACTGGATGAAATTCTTAGGAACAGGTCCAGGGGCCGGAATTCAAATGAAAAATGGGGAGCATGCAGGAAGAATAGTATTCCCAGTATATTATACGAATGAAATAGGCGGTAAACAATCAAGTGCAGTTATTTATAGTGATGACCATGGTGCAACATGGGAAATAGGTGAGTCTCCTAATGATGGTAGAGATTTAGGTAATGGTTCTTTTGGTAACTCTCAAACCATGACAGATGGACTTGAATTAACTGAATGTCAAGTAGTTGAAATGCCTAATGGACAATTAAAATTATTTATGAGAAATACTGGGTCGTATGTAAGAATTGCAACAAGCTTTGATGGTGGAGCAACTTGGGATGCAGATGTGTATGAAGATAGAAATTTACCTGAACCATATTGTCAATTAAGTGTAATAAATTATAGTAAGCAAATTGATGGAAAGGACGCAATTGTATTTGCTAATCCAGCAGGCTCTGGAAGAAGTAATGGTACAGTTAGATTTGGTCTTATAAGTGAAAATGGAACTCATGAAAATGGACAGACAAAATATGAATTTGAATGGAAATATAATAAGCTTGTTAAAGCAGGAACTTATGCATATTCATGCTTAACAGAGTTAGCAAATGGAGACATCGGTTTATTCTATGAAGGCACAGGAAATCAAGAAATGTCTTATATGGAAATGTCATCAGAATATATTAAGTTTGATTATGAAGCATCATTAGAAGAACTTGTGAATCCAGGCAAAATAGAATCAATAGAATTATTAGATGGAAACGGAAGCTATGATGCTGGAGATGAAATAAATGTTAAATTAACTTTTGATCAAGCTGTAAGTTTAGTTGGAAATAAAAATTTAACATTAAAGCTTGGAGAAAATGAAGTAATATTAAATCCAGTGTCAGAAAATAATGCAAGAGAATTCACTTTTGAAGGAGTATTACCAACAACATTAGAAGAAGGAACGTTTAATTTAGTATTAAAAGCTAATGAAGATACTGAAATATTAAATACTATTGGTAAAAATATTACTTTAAGTAGTGATATAGATTTATCTAATAATGGGGGGCAAATAGTAATTGGAGGAGGTTCTATAGAAAATCCAGATGAAACTATTAAACCTTTAGTAGGATATTCAAATATAAGAATATCAAATAATAGTGCATATGATATATCATCAGATTTAAATAGCTTTAAAGATTTAACAGAAGGAACTATTATAGCTAGATTTGATAATACAAATAAAACTGGAGTTCAATCTATAATTGGTATAGGTAATGATACAGATAGAAATTCACATTTCCACTTATATACTTTTGGGGATAAGGTTGGTTTTGAACTTAGAAATCAAACACAAGAAGGAGCAACAGAAAGTGGAACAACTAATATAGCTAGACCATCAGCTAATGTTACTTTAAATGAAGGAATTAATACTATTGCATTTAAAGTTACTAATGGAGAAGGATATAAGATATTTGTTAATGGTGTTCTTGTATTAAATGTAGAGGATACAAATGCTAGATTCTTAGATGCAATAGAAGATGCTAATAAGGCATATATAGGAAAAACACCTAGACATAGTAGTGCTACTAATATGTATTCATTCAATGGAGATGTTGATTTTGTTGAAATTTACGGAACTACTTTAGAGGATGAAGTTCTTTTAAATAAAACAGCAGAAACAACATTAGTATCAGATTTAGAAACGGCAATAAGCTCTGTTGAAATTATAGATGAAAAAGAAGAGTATGTTGCTGGTGATAGAATTAGCTTTAATTTAAAGTTTAACCAAGCGGTAAGTTTAGTTGGAGAAACAAATTTAACACTAATGATTGGAGATGTAGAAGTTCCAATTACAATAGTAAAAGGAGATACTGCAAGTAATTTTGTATTTGAAGCAACATTACCAGAAGAAGTATCATCTGGAAATCAAGAATTAGTATTAAAAGCTAATGAAAATACTACAATTTTAAATACAGCAGGAAATAATATAACAGTATCTACTAATGTGGAATTAAATAAAAGTATAAATATTGATGGTGCAGAAACTCCAGAATTAGAACAAGCTGGAATTAATATGACTGTAGCTGAAGAAGTAACAGTTGGAAATGACTTTGATATCAATGTTAACTTAAGTGACATAAAAGAAAATATGTATGCTATGGAATTTGAAGTTGACTATGATGAAACAAAAGTAGACTTTAAAGAAGCAAC
>NZ_JAJKGM010000080.1:0-4575 GCF_021412605.1 Clostridium celatum | reverse complement strand
CATCTTAAGATGCTTGCTAGTAAAATGCCCTTATAGGGCGAAAGAAAAACCACCAGCTAAGCTGGTGGATATTTATTAAATATAAAATTTGAAAATATATATAAATTAAATATAACATAAAATAATTTAAGCAGAGTACAAATTTAGTACTCTGCTTTTTGAAGTAAATAATATTTTATTTATAAAGTGGGCCAAAATTTTGGCAAGCTCTGAAATCAGCTGACTCTAGATCTTTAGTTCCAAACATTCCCCATGCACTAGGTCTAAATAGTTTTTCATCTGGGACATTATGCATAGAAACTGGAATTCTTAGTATTGAAGCTAAAGCTATTAAATCAGCGCCTATATGACCATAGGAAATAGCACCATGGTTAGCGCCCCAATTATTCATTACAGAATAAACATCTTTAAATGCCCCTTCTCCCGTTAAGTTAGGAGCAAACCAAGTAGTTGGCCATGAACTATCAGTTCTATCATCTATAGTTTTAGTTATATCATCATCTAATTCAATAGAATAGCCTTCAGCAATTTGAAGAACAGGACCTAAACCATCAATTAGGCAAATTCTTGACATAGTCATTGGCATTCCAGATTTAGATAAAAATTTAGAAGAATATCCTCCGCCTCTAAAGTATTCATCGATTGCTGGCCACCAAGTTGTAGCATTTAAGCAGTTTTTAACCTCAGTTTCTGTAATATCCCAAAATGGTTTCATAGTTGGGTTTCCATTATCATCACATTGTGTTCCGGTAGCATCTAAAGTAGTGGCACCTGAGTTAATTAAATGTATAAATCCATTAGCTGCAGCTCCTGCTAATTCTTTTCCTGTAACTCGTTTAACAGCTTCTGGTGACCAGAAAGTTCTTACATCTGAGAATAGTTGAGCTGTATTAGTTAAAAGATGCCCAAATAACATAGCAACTCCATTTAAAGAATCATTTTCTGTAGCTAATATATAAGGTTTTCGTATACCATTCCAGTCAAATGAAGAATTAAGTATAGCTTCCATAAAATCTCCATTTGGCATATAGTCTGTCCAATGTCTTTGACCTTGGAAACCAGCAACAATTGCATTATGGCCTTCAGACTCTTCAGCAAAACCAAGTGATGCAAGCTTTGGATTTCCAATCATTAAATCTCTTGCTATTAAGGTCATCTTAACAACAGTCTCCCAAATTTTATCTTTTTCTTCTCTAGTTCTTTGTTTATCAGGTGAATTTTTATCAGTTCCTTCTTTACAATTTGCTTTAACCCATGTTAAAGCAATTTCAAACTCTTCTTTATCATAAATTTCCTTTTCAAGTCTTCTATTTACTTCACTCATATCAACATATTCATTTCTCATTCCAAGATATTTTTGGAAGAACTTTTGATCAACTACTGAACCAGCAATACCCATAGAAACTGATCCAATTGAAAGATAAGATTTTCCTTTCATAATAGATGCTGCTAATCCTGCTTTAGCGAATGTTAATAATTTTGATTTAACATCATCAGGAATTTCAGTGCAATCTGCATCCTGAACATCTTTTCCGTATATACCGAAGGCAGGTAATCCAAGTTGATTATGTCCTGATAATGCAGCTGCTAGATAAACAGCACCAGGTCTTTCAGTACCATTAAATCCCCAAATTGCTTTTGGCATATGTGGATCCATATCTATAGTTTCAGTACCATAACACCAACAAGGGCTAACAGTAACTGTTAAGCCAACATCCTCTCTTGTAAATTTTTCAGCACATTTTGCTGATTCTGCAACACCACCAATTGTAGTATCAGATATAACACATTCAACAGGTAATCCATTAGGATATTTTAATGTGGAGGAATATAACACAGCTACTTGCTTTGCCATATTCATGGTTTGTTCTTCTAAAGATTCTCTAACACCGCGTCTTCTGCCATCAATTGTAGGCCTTATACCTATTTTTGGATATTTACCATTTAAATTCATATTAACCCTCCCATATTTAAACGTTAACATTTAATACAAAAGTTAACTTAATTTACAATTATTAGTTTAAATTAAAAGAAATTATAAGTCAATAACAAACAAGAAAAACACAGAAAAATAAACAAAAAAATATTGTTAATATTGTGTGGATGTTGTATTATTTTCATATAAGGAAAAAATAGTAAAATAAAAAGGGGGATATTTGTGAGCACTTTTTTAGCATTTGATTTTGGAGCTTCATCAGGAAGAGCTATTTTAACTAGTATTGAAAATGATATCATAAAAATGAAAGAAATTCATAGATTTCCGAATGAACCAGTTTTTTTAGGAGATAAATATATTTGGGATTTTCCAAGATTATTAAATGAAATGAAAATTGCACTGAGAAAAGTAGCTATAACTAATATAGAAATAGAATCTATAGGTATAGATACTTGGGGTGTTGACTATGGATTGTTAGATTATGAAGGTAATTTAATAGGTATGCCGATGCATTATAGAGACAAGAGAAATTTACAGGGAGTAAAAGAAGTAGAAAAGATAATTAATTTAGAAAAACTTTATTTAAGAACAGGAATTTCTAACAATACATTTAACACTTGTTTTCAATTAGCTGGAGATAAATTAAAGAGAAATACTATTTTGAATAATACAAAATGTTTATTATTTATGCCAGATTTATTTGCATATTACTTAACTGGAGAGAAAAAAATGAATTTACAATTGCCTCTACATCTGGGCTTTTAGATATGAAAAAAAGAGCGTGGGATTTTGAATTAATAGAAACTTTAGGAATTCCTAAGATAATCTTTAATGATATAGTGGAGCCGGGAGAACTTTATGGATATTTAACAGAAGAGATTATGGAGGAAACAGGAATAGGTAAAGTTCCTGTAATAGCAATAGGGGGACATGATACTGCTTCAGCAGTAGCAGCAACGCCATTCATAGATTCAAAAAACGCATTTTTAAGTTCAGGAACTTGGTCATTGTTAGGTAAGGAATTAGACTTGCCTATAATAAATAAGGAGAGTTTTGAAGCTAATTTGACTAATGAAGGTGGGATTGGAAATAAAATAAGATTACTAAAGAATATTAATGGAACATGGTTACTTCAACAATTAAAAAAGAATTGGAGTGAATATAATGAAAAAGTAGATTTCCCAGAAATAATTAAGGAAGCCAAAAAATATGCTAACTGTAGTTTCATTTTAGATACAAATGATGAGCGATTTATGAATACTAAAAATATGATTAAAACAATAAAATTATATTGTATAGAAAAAAATCAAGGTGAGCCTAAAGAATTAGGGGAATTTGCCATGGCTATTTATAATGGATTAACTAATGAATACAAGAAAACTATAGAGGAATTGCAAAAAATTATAGGAGAAGAAATTCAAGGAATAAATGTTGTTGGAGGTGGAATACAGGATCAATTTTTATGTGAAATGACAGCTAAAACAACAGGAAAAGAAGTGATTGCAGGTCCAATAGAAGCAGCTGTATTAGGAAATTTTATGATACAAGCTATAGCTATGGAAAAGATAGGGTCAATTAAGCAAGGTAGAGAATTAATTTATAAGAGTTTCAATTGTAAAAGGTATACCAATAGTAATATTTTGCAAGAAACGGTTTAATCCTACAAAAAATAGTGTATAATGAAGGAGGAATTAAAAAGAGAAGGTTGTGAAGAGTTTGTTAGCGATAGAAAGAAGACAGAAAATTGTTGACATAATACAAGAAAAGAAAAAGGTATTAGTGCAAGAATTGGCAGTAGATTTTTCTGTAACTGAAGAAACTATACGTAGGGATTTGGAAAAATTAGAAAATCAAGGGATATTAAAAAGAACTTATGGAGGCGCTATAATAAATCAAGGCACAAATGCAGACATGCCGTTATCTGTGAGAGAAATATCAAATAAAGAAGCTAAGATGAAAATTGCTGAAAGAGTATCTAATATAATAGAAGATGGAGATACATTAATGCTAGACTCATCTTCAACTGCTTTTTATGTAGCTAAATGCATAAAGAGAAGTAATAAAAAAATCACTCTTATAACAAATTCTTTGAAGGTATTAATTGAACTTCAAGATATAGATAATATTAATATTATCGTTTCAGGTGGAAAGTTTAGAGCAAGTGCTAAATCTTTTATAGGAAAATGGTCTCAAAGTGTTATTGAAAACTATTATGTTAACAAGGCTATAATATGCTGTAATGGAATGGATATTGAAAGAGGCGTAATGGATTCTAATGAAGAAGAAGCTACAATTAAAAAATTTATGGCAAAATCAGCAGATAAGGTTTTTTTAGTTGTTGATTCATTGAAATTCAATAAAAGGTCTTTTGTTAAGATTATGGATTTTGAAGATGTGGATTACTTATATACAGATGAACCTTTAACACGAAATTGGCAAAGAGTATTAGAAGAAAATGATGTGAAGGTGGAAATTTGTAATTAATAGTACAAGCTGGTAATTATAAAGATAAAAGCATATAAATAAAATAAAAAGAACTATCAAATTAAAATTTGATAGTTCTTTTCAGTTTGTTGAAAAACCCCCTGTTTAAAAACAGAGGGTTTTTCTATTATTAGTTGTGGATAAAATTTAATATT